>JBEKKG010000153.1:0-10918 GCA_050010835.1 Planctomycetota bacterium | reverse complement strand
GTTCGTAGTACGCGCGCGCCAGCCTGGGCGCTTTCACAATGGCTTCCTGGAACGCGCGCAAGGCCGCCTCCAGCGCGTCGTGGCACGGATGTTTGCGCAACGCGGCAATCTCCGCTGCGCCGCCGGCCCGGGCATCCGCCAGGGCCTTGAGGAAGCCGTCGTCCCCCAGCGCGCTGTTCTTGAGCTTGCAGCCCTGCTCGCAGAGGGCGGACGCGCGCGCCAGGCTGTCCAATTCGTCCGGCAGAGGGGCCAGCTTCTTCTTGAGCCGCTCTTCGTTCTCTTTTTCCCGCTGCGGGGCGCGAGCGTGCAAGCCGTCAAAGAAATCCTCCAGCCGCGCCACTGCCAGGACGGCGCGGCCGGCCACCCCGGCCCTGTCACCCCCTTGGGCTTGCCCGGCCAGTTCCTGCGCCCGCCTGTACAGGGCCAGAGCGTCCTCGAACTGTCCGATTTCCTCCTGCGCCACGGCGAGCGTGTACAGCCCCAGCGCCAGCATTTGTGGTGCAGGCGTCCCGCCTGCACCGCCTGCGCCCGCCTTATCCGCCCACGGCCGCAGCAGAACCACCGCCCCCTGTGGCGCGCCGCCGGCGCACAATGCTACGGCGAGCGAAATGCGGTTCCGCGGATTGCCGGGGTCCAGCGCGAGAGCTTTGCGATAATGCTCCAGCGCTCCGGACTCTTCACCGGCGCGTTCGAGCAGCCCGCCCAGCGCCCGGTGAATGTCGCTTTCCTCCGCAGGCAAGAGAGCGCCGGAGTCTTTTTTCTTCTCTGCCTCCTCAGACCTGTCCAGCGCCACTTCAAAAAACGTGCGGGCCTGGATCAATTCCCGCCGCGCGCTCAGGAAGCGCCCGAACTCCGCAGCAGGGCGCGGATTCTTCGGCGCGAGCTTCAAGGCCTCGCGAAAAGCCTGCCGCGCTTTTTCATACGCGGCATCCTGCTGTTCCAGCAACTTGGCGTAATCCCCCTCCCCACCGGCCAAGGCGGCCCGGACTTTGCCCTCAAGCGCATCGCCCGCCTCCCAGGCCTGGCGCGCGCGTGCGAGCAACTCGTTGCCGTCCTGTGCGGGTTCGCCGGCCAGAACGGCGGCGGCGAGCAGGAGGTAACCTGCGATGGGGGAAAAGGGGATATTCATCTTCTTCACTTCTTCGCCCCGTGGCATCGAGAAGGCTTCCGGTGCCTCATGGCGGCTCTGCTGATCTCTTCGACAGTTTCCAGGGGCCAGAGGTTCTTACGCCATTCTGTGTAATCAAAGCGCTCACGCATGACGAGCGCCACGAATTTCTCGGCTTCAACAGTTCCGAGAGCCTCGGTTAGGGCCTCCAGTCCTTTTACCCTGAGTTCGGCATCCGTGATCATATTGCTGCCTCCCTGACAAAGGTTGGTGGGTCAACGATCTTTATCCCCTGCACGTCGCGTGCGTGTTTCAGCACCAGATCGTCAGTTGTAACAAAGTACTCGCACTTGCCCGCGAAGGCACAAGCGATGTGGAGAGCATCCTTGTTCTTCATGCCTTGCTCGTGAAGTGCGTTGGCCCTCCCCAGAATTGCCCTTGTTTCGTCGATGTCGAGAACCGCGCGGTACTTCCACCGTCCGATCGCCTTTTTCCTCTCGCCAAACGGGTTCATCTGGTTCTCGTAATCCAAAATGTACGACCAGACAAGTTCCAGATCCCGGGAGAGGACCTTCTCTTGGATGTGAAGTTTCGCTTCTGACTCCAGGCGGACCCTCATCTGGCTCTGGTTGTCGAAGGGACGGTTGAAGCAACAGTTGTCGAGGTAGATGCGCACTTCTTCCCGTTCCTCTACACCCCATGCAGGCTATCTCAATGTAGACCGATGTCAATGCCCCACGGATGATTACTCTGTCCTTCCGCTTCACCATCCAACGGTGTATATCTCCCCATGCAGACCCTGGCGGAGAGAAGGTCCATGACAACGGCAAGGAATAACCTGACCCGGCGTTCGTTTCTGAAAAGCGCGGCTGCGGCCGGCGCGTTTCCATTCGTAATCCCCGCTGCGGCGCTTGGCGGGGAAGACCGCCCGGCGGCCAGCAACCGGCTGGTTGTCGGCGCCATCGGCATGGGTGGGCGCGGCACGGGCGACATGCAGACGTTCCTGCATACGCCCGAGTGCCAGGTCGTGTCCGTCTGCGACGTGCACAAGGACCACCTCCTCCAGGCCAAGGGCCTCGTGGACAAGAAGTATGGCAATAACGACTGCAAGCCGGTCGCTGACTTCCGCGAGATCACGTGGCGTCCGGACATTGACGTGGTGATGATCGGCACGCCGGACCATTGGCACGCGCTGGTCGCGACTGACGCCATGCTCCACGGCAAGGACGTCTTCTGCGAAAAGCCCGAAACGCTCACCATCCGTGAAGGGCGCAAGCTGGTCGAGACGGCCCGCCGCTACGCGCGCGTCTTTTCCGGCGGCAGCCAGCGCGTCTGGGAGGACTACAACTGGTTTCACAAGATGGTGCGCAGCGGCGCCATCGGCCGGGTCCAGGAAGTCTTCGTGGACTGCTGGGGGCCTTCCGGAGAATGCTTTCTGCCCCCGGCGCCTGTCCCGGCCAGCCTGGACTGGGAGATGTGGCTTGGCCCGGCGCCCTGGGCGCCGTTCAACCCCGGGCGGCTCAACTTCCGTCCCTGGCGCGATTACTCAGGCGGCGGGATGACGGATTGGGGCGCCCACAACTTCGGCGGCGCGCTCTTCACTTGCGAGTTGCACGAGACCGGTCCCGTGGAAGTAATCCCGCCCAACGGGAAGGACAACCCGCTGCTGACCTACAAGTTCGCCAACGGAATCGTCTTCCACCACACGGGCGGCTGGGGCGGCAATCTGTGCTTCAGAGGTACGGACGGGGAAATTCCGGATCGCCTCGGCGGCAAGAAGGCCAGGCGGAAGGATCCGCCCAATATCTTCATCCCGAACTACAAGGGCCACGGCGGCCTGATCGGCGATTTCCTGCACTGCGTCCGCACGCGCGAGCGGCCTTTCCGCGACATTGAGGTCGCGCACCGCACGGTCACTGTCTGCCACTTGGGCAACATCGCTTATCGCCTGGGCCGGCCGTTCAAGTGGGACCCGGTCAAGGAAGAGATCGTCGGCGATCCGGAAGCCAACCGCTGGCTCGACAGGCCCAAGCGCGCGCCGTGGCGGCTGTGAACGGCAATGGTCAGTGGCTAGTAGAGGAGTGCCCTCATGCGCAACGCCGTCCTGCCGTTGGTCCTGTTGCTCTTGCTGCTGACCCCGGCCTTGCTGGCCAGTGACGGCGCACGCGGGCGGCACAAACGCATCTACGCCGTGCCCTGCCCCGGCAAAGTCGTCATTGACGGCAAGCTGGACGACTGGGACTTGTCCGCGCAGATTTCCATGTGCGTGATCCAGGAAACCGCGGAGATGCAGAGCGCCAAGTTCGCGCTTATGTACGACAAGGAGGCGCTCTACCTCAGCGGCGACGTACGCGACCCCTCACCTCTGATGAACCGGCACGATCCCAAGGTAGACGGCGACAAAGGCTGGGACGCCGACGCCTGCCAGTTCCGCATGATCCTCGATCCCGCGCAAGGCTTTCCGGTCAACCAGGGCTCTTTCAACCCTGTGGACAACGACCAGATGGCGCACCTGATCCTCTGGTACTACACGGACCGCAAGGAACCGTGCCTGCAACTGCACCTGGGCATGAACTACAAGGTGCCGCGGCCCGAATGGGCGCCGCACGGAGTCGTGCCGCGCGACAAGTTCGAAGCGGCATACATTCTGGCGCCGGATGGCCGGGGGTATGTTTTCGAGTACCGCATCCCCTGGACTACGCTCGGCGCCAAGAACCCGCCCAAGGCCGGCGACTTCGTGGCCGGCACCGTGCAGTTCAACTGGAGCACTCCGGACGGACTCAAGACCGCGGGCGGCTCGGCCTGGGCCTACGACGTGATGGCCTGTCCGGGCTTCACGTTCCAATCCTCCGCGTGCTGGGGCAAGATCATCTTCGCAGAGAAAGGCAACGTCGCCAAGGAGTTGGTTGAAGAAGGGCTGCCGCCGGAAAAGCCGCTGCCTTTGCAGTTCTCTTTCAGCCTGCCGGAAGACGGCGAAGCCACAGTGCAGCTCTTCGACGACCAGGGCCTCCTCGCCCGCACGCTGGTAGCCTCGGGCGCGCGCCGCGCGGGCAATAATATCGAGCGCTGGGACGGCCTCGGTGACAGCGGCAAACTCCTGGCCGCGGGCAACTACCAGTGCAAGGGCCTCTACCACCAGCCCATCAAGACGCAGTTCGTCCTCGCCGTCCACAACTCCGGCCAGCCGCCGTACAAGACCGACGACAACACCGGCGGCTGGGGCGGCGACCACGGCTGTGCCACGACTGTCTGCGCCGTGGAGAACGGCATGCTGCTGGCCTGGAACGCCTGCGAGTCCGGCTGGGGCATCGTCCGCACGGACCTGAACGGCAAGAAGTTGTGGGGCAGCAAGCACTGCGCGACATATCTGGCGACCGACGGCAAGCGTTTCTTCGCCGCAGGCGATCACGGTTTCGACGCTGCACCCGGCGTGAAAGTCTTCGACCTTGCCGACTCGCGGCCCCTCAACTTTGGAAACACCTCGCCGCAACTCCTCGCGCCGGCCGGCGGCGACGAAAAATCCAACGAGGTCACCGGGCTGGCGTACGGCAACGGTACGGTCTACGTGGCCTATAAGGTGCGCGACCTCGTCGCCCTTTTCGACTCTGGCCAGGGAACACTCAAGGAGACCTGGAACGTCCCGGCGCCGCAGCGGCTGGCCGTGCGGCGTGACGGCGCGCTGCTGGCCATCAGCCAAGGCCGTGTGCTGGCCGTCAGCAAAGGGCAGGCGGCGCCGCTGGTGAGCGAACACCTGGATCAGCCATCCGGCATCGCAGTGTGCCCCCATGATGGCTGGATTTATGTCGCCAACGGCGGCAAGTTGCAGAACGTCTCGGTCTTCGACGACAGCGGAAAGTACCAGATGAGCATCGGCAAGGAAGGCGGGCGACCGCGCGTCGGCCGGTTCGACAAGAAAGGGATGCTCGAACCCGGCGGCCTTGCCATGGACGCCAAGGAGCGTTTGTGGGTCGCGGAGACGCTGGATGCTCCCAAGCGCCAGAGCGTGTGGGCGACTTGGGCCGATGAGAAGGCAAAACAGTTCGTCGGCGGGATTGTCCACGGCTTCAACGTGCCGCGCGCACATGCGGTGGGCGAGTGCGTCGCCGAGTTCTTCGGCGGGAGTTCCTATTTCGGCTGGGCCTACATGGACCCCAAGCACCCTGACGAGATCTACTGCCACAACGTCCTGTGGAAAGTGGACCTCGACAAGAAGACGTGGACGCCGCACAGCACCATCTGGCGCGCCACGGCGCCGAACATGATTGAGGAAGCCAACCCCGGCGGCTACGCGGGCCACTTCCGCGTGTTCACGGCGAAGAACGGGCATCAGTTCGGCTGGGGCCAGGGCAGCTACGCGAACAAGCTGTACATGCGCGTGGGCAACATCTTCAAGCCCATTGCCGGCGCGATCATCGTCAGCAAAGGCAATCAGTTCATGTCCTGGCCGCCCTATCCCATCTTTGCAGACAACGCGAAATTCCCCAACGGCACGTATCTCTGGCAGGACGCCAACGACGACCAGACGATCCAGGAAGACGAATTGTGCCGTCCGATCACTGAGCGCGGCGAAGGCATGTTCAACTGGATTGACGAGGACCTGAACGCCTGGTGCGACGCCGGTTTCATCTTTTCGCCGGTGCGCTTCGAGGCTGACGGCAGGCCCGTATACGATTTCAACAAGCGCACCCCGATTCCGTTCAAAGGCACCAATGGCAATGCCACTTCGTTGTGGCTCGATC
This sequence comes from Planctomycetota bacterium, assembly GCA_050010835.1. Lineage (GTDB taxonomy): Bacteria > Planctomycetota > SZUA-567 > H5-PLA8 > H5-PLA8 > JAPLOD01. The sequence goes on along the minus strand of JBEKKG010000153.1, from coordinate 5,071 downwards.
CGTCAGACGGCGGCGTCTACACGCTCAACCCCGGCCAAGCCCCCGGCCTGGCCAAGTACACGCGCGACGGCAAACTGCTGTGGGGCTATCCGCGCATCCAGCAGTGGAACGAGGCGCTCAACCTGCCGATCATAGCCCCGGGCCGCCTCTGGGGCCTGACGATGCCCCTGGGCATCGCCGGCGACTTCACCGGCGCGGCTGACTACTATGGCCCGTACCACCTCTTCACGCGCGACGGCCTTTACGTAGCCATGATAATGCGCGACGGCCGCACCGGCGGGCTCGGGCCGGACATCACCGCTTCCGAGGTAATCACCGGCCAGCTCGTCAAGCCCGAGGGAATGGACCGCTATTTCCTGCTCGCCGGCGACCAGGACGGCCGCGTCACGGAGGTCCTGGGCCTCGACACCGTCAAGCGCCTGCCCGCCGGCACCTACGTCCACAGCGCGCAGGACGCCCAGCGCGCCGCCGAGGCGCTGGCGGAGTACGAGAGACTCAAGGCCAAATCCCGCAAGCTGGCCATCGCGCGCGGCAAAGCGTCCCTGGCGGCGGCAACTGGCGTGGGCAAGAGCGTGGACGCCGGACGGAGTTTCTCAGCATGCGCCGCGTATGACGAGCAGAACCTGTACGTCGCTTACGACGTGGCCAGTCCGGCCGAGTTGACCAACGAAAGCACTGACTCGCGCCTGCTTTTCAAAGGCGGCAACGTGCTCGACATCCAACTGGCCGCCGATCCGCAGGCCGACCCCAAGCGCAAGACGCCCGCGCCGGGCGATGTGAGGATTCTGGTGACGCGGCAGAAAGGCCGGCCGCTGGCCGTCATCTACAGGCCCAAGGTCCGGGACTTCAAGGGCGAAGCGATCGTGTTGGCATCGCCGACAGGTAAGGAAGCCTTCGACGCCATCGAGACCGCTCCCTCCGTGGCGCTCGAATACCAGAAAACCGGCGAAGGCTTCAAGGCCACAGCGATTATTCCACTGCAACTCATCGGCCTGACGCCGCGGCCGGGGGCCAAAGTGCGCCTGGACCTCGGCTACATTTTCGGCAACGCCACGGGCAGCCAGGCCGCGGTGCGCTGCTACTGGAACAACAACAGCTTCTCGGCGAACGTGGTCAGCGACGTACCCAATGAAAGCCGCCTGGAGCCGGCGGAATGGGGGGAAGCGGCGGTGGAGTAGCGCGCCTGGAACACAGATGGCGATGTTAGAGAGAAATTGACTAACCGGCTGCCGCTGGGTAAACTCAACGTATGTTTGTGCCGCATCCAATTCCGTACCAAGGAAGCAAGAGGAACCTGGCGGACCAGATTCTGCCTTGCGTTCCCAACGACGTTGAGACCTTGCACGAACCTTTCGCAGGATCGGCGGCCATCACACTAGCCGTTGCAACCCATAAGAAAGCCCGGCGTTTCCACGTCAACGACTTGAACAAACCGCTCATAGACTTATGGCGTGCCATTGTCAGTGCGCCAGAAAGGCTCGCGAAGGAATATGAAGCGCTTTGGCTTTCCCAACTGGACGATCCCAGAACATTCTACGACCAGGTGCGAGAGCAGTTCAACCTGACAGGTAGGGCAGACTGCTTCCTCTATCTCCTGGCACGTTGCGTGAAAGCATCCGTGCGCTACAACGCAAATGGAGAGTTCAACCAAAGCCCGGACAACAGGCGTAAGGGGGCATGTCCGCGCACAATGAGAGAGCACATCCTCGCAGCGTCGTACTTGCTGAGGGGCAAGTCCACCTTCACGTCTAGGAACTATCGTGATGTTCTCACGTTGGCCGGCAAGAACGACCTCGTCTACATGGATCCCCCTTACCAAGGCGTTTGCGGGAACAGGGACAGCCGTTATCTGGGCAGTGTCCAGTACTGTGAATTCGTCGAGGCGTTGGAGCAACTGAATTTCAAGGACATAAGATACATCGTAAGTTACGATGGGCGAACAGGTGAAAAGGTTCACGGACGCCTCTTACCGGACGATCTAGGTTTGACCCGCATGGAGGTGAACGCGGGCCGGTCAACCCAGGCAACCCTGCTGGGAAGAGATGACGCGACCTATGAATCTCTTTACCTTTCACCCGCACTTGCCGAGGCGCTGAAACAAGACAAAATCAAGCCCATCGCACGCTGTGAACAGATGTCCCTGTGGGGGGCAGCCACATGCCCGGGCCGAAACTTCCCAAGGAATTCGTGGAACTGTGTAAGAAGGTAACTGCAAAACGCCCCAGAACCGTGATCAGTCATATCCTTCAGCATGGCTTCATCACCACACAAGAACTCAAAGACAAGTACGGGTACAACCATCCTCCACGTGCTGTGCGCGACGTGAAGGAGAATGGCATTCCCATTGAAATGTTCCGGGTCGAAGGAAGCGACGGGCGAAAGATTGCCGCGTACCGCTTTGGTGACCCCCAAAAGGCGCGCTTCACGAAGCTCCTCGGCCGAACGGCATTCACCAAAGAACTGAAGAAAGCTCTGATCCAGAAACACGGCGCAAAATGCGCGATCTATCATGAGCCATTTGCCGAACGCGATTTGCAAATAGACCACAGGATTCCCTTTGAGGTCGCTGGAGATTCGCTTGCGGGAACCTTTGACCCGGAAGACTTCCTGTTGCTCTGCGGCTCGGCGAACAGGGCCAAGTCCTGGTCTTGCGAGCACTGCGCCAATTGGCTTGAGCAAAAGGACCCCGCCGTTTGCCGTACATGCTACTGGGCCTATCCTGAGAACTATGCGCATATCGCCCTACGGCCGATTCGCCGCTTGGATATTATGTGGACGGGCGACGAAGTGAGAACTTACGACCGATTGAAGAAAAGGACGGAAGAGCTTCAGCAAGAGATGCCAGCTTACGTCAAGAAGATTATCGAAAAAAACCTATGAACAGCGACTCAGCCTTGAGGATTCAGCACTCACAACTGTGTCTTGCCCTCTTCACGTACTTCCCTACCGCCGCCAGCGTGTCCACCCAGATGCCGTTCGCCGGGTCCTTGACATAGCGGCAGAGTTTCTCCAGTTCGCCCGCCGGCGTGTTCTGGCGGCCGCCGGCGCCGATGTCGTGCCCGGCAAAGATCAGCCAGGAGCCCTGCTGGACGGCGCCGTCCAGCCAGGTCTTCATCTCCTCGAAAGTCAGGCCATCCAGCCCTATACCCGGGACCTGGGCCAGGTCGCAGAAGGCAGGATCGTTGGCTGTCTCGCCCATGAAGCCCCGTCCCACCAGGAAATGCTTCGCCACCAGCGGCACGTAGCTGCACACGTTCTCTCCGCGCCCCACGTAGGTCTGGCCGCAAGGGTAGGCGAAAGTGACCGGCCGCACTCCCAGAAGTCTTTCGAGGGCCGCATTGGCGCCCAGGATTTCGTCCCGCTCCAGCCGTTCCAGAGTGTAATCCTCAAGCGCGTTCTTGCGGCACCACGCGAAGTTGCCGGAGCAAGGATGAGTCACCGTGTGGTTGCCAAGCTCATGGCCGTTGGCGGCGGCCCGGCGCCAGGGGTCGGGTTTTTGCTCGACGGCCCTGGGCGTGACATAGAACGTGGCCTTGACGCCGTGGGCGTCGAGGAGGGGGAAGCCATTGGCGGTCTGCGACCAGCGCCCGTCGTCGAAGCTCAAGCTCAACGCCGCGCGGATGCCGGCGGGCCAGAAAGGCTGCAAAGGTTCTTCGGTTGTCATGGCGGCAATCTACGCCGCTGTCAGGAAAGGGCAAGCACACGCGCGCTGGCCCGGGGTTTTCTCCAGTCCACGCCTTCCAGCGCCAGAAAACGTTTCTTCCATTCAAGTCCCGCGCTGAAGCCCCCCAGACCGGAAGCGCCGACCGCGCGGTGGCAGGGGATGAACAGCAGAATGGGATTCGCCCCGCAGGCCTGGCCGCAGGCGCGCGCGGCCCGCGGCGAGCCGGCGGCCTTGGCGAGCTCGGCGTAGCCGGCCGTCTGGCCGAACGGGATGGCGTGCAGCGCTTTCCAGACGCGGACGTGGAAATCCGGCTGGCCGCGCAAGTCGAATTCGTCCCACGGCATGTCCGCGGGTTCGCCGTTAAGGCGCGCAAACAGTCTTTGTTTCAGCAGTTCAAAGCCCACGGCTGCGCGCGCGGGCGAGCGCAATGCGCCGTGTACATGGGACAGAGGGGCCAGGAACTTGCCGCGCCAGAGCGACAACTGGCGTAGTCCTCTGTCGGAGAAGACCGCCTGCAGATTCAGCTCGGCCTGCGCCTTCCGGGGCCGCTGGCCCGGCTGCGTCAGGACGGAACTGGTCATCTGGAAAACGAAAATGGCCTGGCCAGAGGGCGATTCAGCTTGCATGTTTAAGAACCCAGTCCGAAACTTGAGATCCCTTCTCTGCCTTCGCGGTTGCTGTCCAATCCAAAATCCAAAATGGGCAGCCCCTTACCGCTGTTTCCACGCGTACCGGTTCGGCGCGATGATGCGGCCGGTTTCGCCGCTGAAGCCCGTGAAGGAAACGGCCAGCGGGAAGATGATCAGGTTCTTGGTGGTGATAGCCGCGGGGATGTTGGAATCGTCCGTGAGGATGATGTTGGTTTGCACCCGGGCGTGCAGGGTGCGGGAGTCGAAGGTGGCCTGGTAGACGCCGTTGGCCGTGTGCGTGCCCCTGAAAGACAGCCAATGGGGACCCTTTTTCATTTGCATCTGCTGGGAGAAATCGCCGATTTCCACTGTGATGCTGCTGACCCCGAACAAAGTCTGCGGCGCTGTGGGGGGCGCGAAATTGGCCGAAGCGGCCTGTGTTTCGATGTCCTGGCCGGGCACAACGAAGAAGCGCAGGTACCAGCGGTCGCCCTTGGGGGCGGCGACGGGGGCGGGGTCCCAGCCCCCCACTGAGTAGGTCTGGCACCCGCCCGCGCGCGAGAACCCGTACCGCGCGAGGATATAATCCATCGTGAACTTGCCGCCGCTGAGCGCGCGGGTCGCCGATTCCTGTCTGCCCCAGTTCGCGTAGGCGAACTTGGTGACGATTTCGCCGCGTTCCTTGAGTGCGTCCAGCACTGCCGCCACGTCAAATTCGCGGTGCAGGGTGGACTTCACTCCGATCTCGATGTTATCGAAATCGATAAACACGGCGATC
>JBEKKG010000152.1:0-10934 GCA_050010835.1 Planctomycetota bacterium | reverse complement strand
TTCAGCTTCCACACTATGAAGTTGATGACCACGCTGGGCGAAGGCGGGATGATCGTCACTGACGACCCCGCGCTGGCGACCCGGCTGCGCGGCTTGCGCCAGTGGGGCAACGAGACTGACGGCTGGGGCAGCAGCTACAAAATGACCCGCGTGCAGGCCGCCGTGGGGCTGGTGCAGCTTGCCCGGCTCGATGAGATGAACGCGCAGCGGGTCCGGCGCGCCCGCGAGCGCCTGGCGTTGCTGGAGGGCCTCCCGGAACTGACTTTGCCTTACGAACCGCCCGGCTATGAGCACGTCTTCTACTTCTTCACCTGCATGGTGCCCGAGTCCTGGGCGGGCGAGAAACGCGACCGGCTGCTGAAGTTGCTCCTGGACGACTACGGCGTGGGCACCGCGGTCTGCAATCCCCCGGTGTGGGAGGGCAGCCCGTTCATCCGCCGGCACACGGAAGACCAAGTCAACTCCCTGCCTGTCTCCGTCCTGACGGCCCGCCGGCTGTTCGGAGTGTCCCTGCATCCCCAGATGACCGAAGAGGAGAACGCCTACATCGCCGCGGCGCTGTGGGATGCGGTGGAGCGGCTGCGGGGCGCGTGAACTGTGGAGCGTGGCGCGCGGAACATTTGAAGGAATAAAAGGGCAAGAAGAAGAGACTAAAGAGGACAACAACATGATTGAACAGGAAATCCCTAGGCTCGCGGGACGCATTGTTGAGCATCAGAAGGAGTTGCAGGGCCTCTCAAGTGAGGATGCCCAGTGGGTCATGCAGCACACTGCGGAAGCGCTCGCGCTCTTCGTGATTGCTATCTCGAATCGCGGCAAGAAGACCGCCTTGTCCATTCTTCGTCTGATCTCCGCTGGGAAAAAGATCCTTATCCCGCCCACGAGCGGCAAGGAACAGCTTGCCACTGCGACCGACGTCTTCACCGCGGGGATAGACTCCAATTTCAAAATTCTGCATTGTGATGACAATGAGAGGGAAACGCCGGAAACGCAAGTGGCAGTGTACGAGATGCTCCAGGCAGGCGATTACACTAAGATCTTTAGAAGCTTTCCTCAGAGTTATGACGAGATATGCTTGACTCGCAGTCAAATCAAGAGATTCGTTCAGGCTAACCGTTCTTGGATCCGCAACCAGGACTATAACGTCCTCTTCCTCTTCAAGGAGAAGGATGAGTTCTTCGTCGCGTGCGTGAACCTGGACCGGGAGGACAAGCTCCACGTGCAAATGAGCCCCTTCAGCGAAAACTACGTCTGGCGTGGCGGGGGCCGTGATCGTGTCGTGGTTCCAGAAGGGGGACAGACCCTCGCTATGGAGAAAAAGGAGAAACGCGTATCAACCCTCGCTATGGATAAACGGGAACTGACCCGGATGGCACAGAAGAGATTCGACAACAAGGAAAGACCATAGCAAGTTGACGGGGGCCTCAGCAATGCGATGGTCCCTGCTATTCCACGATCCACGATCCACGCGTCACTCCTGCTCGGGCAACAGCAGCGCCACGAGCATAGCGGGCACGAACAGGAAGCTCGCGTACAGCAGCGCCACGCGAAAATCGCCCACGTTCGCAAACAGCCCGAAGAACACAGTGCCGCAGGCCGCCGCCACCCGGCCCACATTGTAGCTAAAGCCCGCGCCGGTGGTGCGCAGCAGCGCCGGGAAGAGCGGCGGCAAATACATGGTGAAGAGGCCGAACACGCCGGAGAAAAAGCCCACCGCGGGGAACCAGCCCCAGACTAAAACTTGCCAGTGCGGCGTTCCCAGAAAAGCCCCGCTCATGGCCGCGAAGAAACCCGCGAACATCACAATGATCCCGCGCCTGTAACCCAGCCAGCACGCCAGCGCGCCGGCGAAAAAATTCCCGGCCACCGACGCGGCGATCGTGAGGAAAAAGGACTGGCTCACCAACTGGCGGCGTTTTTCCTCCGTCCACGCGGCCAATTCGGGCAGATTGAACAGATGTTGCTGGCTCCAGAACATGAACGCCCACCACGCGGTCAACGAGCAGGCGCACACCGCCATCGCCAGCAGCGTCGTGCGCCGCACTGCGCCGCGGAATAAATCGCTCACCGCCGGCTCGGCGCCCGCCGCCCGGTTCTTGGCCGCGCGCCATTCGTCCGTCTCCGGCACAGCGCGGCGAATCCAAAACGTCAGGAACGCCGGCAGGATGCCCACGAGGAAGACGTAGCGCGGGCTCCGGTCCGCCAACAGGAGCGCCGTCAGGCAGGCGGCGAAGACGCCGACGTTCACGCCCGTTTGCAGCACCGCGGCCAGCCAGGGGCGCCAGCGCCGGGGCCAGGTCTCGGCCAGCAGCGCCGCGCCAACGGCCCATTCGCCGCCGATGCCGAGCGCGGCCAGGAAGCGGAAGATGAGCAACTGCCACCACGTTTGCGCCAGCGCCGATAAGCCTGTGCACACCGCGTACGTCAGGATCGTCAAGCTCAGCGCGCGGCTGCGCCCCAGCCGGTCGCCGACGCGCCCGAAGAATCCGCCGCCCACCGCCCAGCCCACGAGGAACGCCGCCTGAATCCACGAGCTTTTCTCTTTGACCTCCAGCGCGCTCGTGCCGGCCGCGCCGGTCAGTTGCATGACGAACGGCGCGGCGACCAAGGTGTACAGGTGCATGTCCAACCCGTCAAACATCCAGCCCAGCCACGCGGCGAGGCCGGCTTTCCACTGCTGTGGGGTCAATTCGCGCAAGCTGGTGGCGGCGGTGCACGAAATGCTGTCAGGTTGGGATGTGGCCGGCATGCGGGGCATTATCTCTCTTCTTCAGGTTAGCACCTAACCACATACACTCAATCTTGCGGAAATGGCCTTCGGCGACTTGACAGCAGCGCTTGTCCTGGAGCATGATTGGTCGTCCTGCGTTATCCTGGTGTGCCAGAGCGAGGAGGATCGAGCATGTCCCGTCCAGTCAAGATCGCTGCGCTGCAAGCCCCCTGTTGGGTGGAAGGCCGGACGCCTCGGGAGCGCAAGGCTTTCCTCGTGCGGCAGACGCTCGCGCTGCTCGAGACCGCCGGAGAGGCGGGGGCTGACATCGCCTGCCTGGGCGAGCACTCGACCACCCACGGGGTTGGCGGCAACCCCGACGATCGCACGCTCTACGAGGATGCCGAGGCAGGGCCGGTCACAAAGAAGGTGCGGCGTCTGGCGCGGAAATTCGGGATGAACATTATTTTCCCGATCGCTGCCTGGCACCGGGGGGTCCTGCGCAACGTGGCGCTGGTGATCAACAGGAGCGGGGAACTCGCCGGCGCCTACCACAAGGTTCACCTGACGCGGGGCGAACGCGCGAACTATGTGGCGGGCGGCGAACTGCCCGTTTTCCGCCTGGATTTCGGCACGATCGGCGTGGTGATCTGTCATGACCTGAGTTTCGTGGAGTCGGTGCGCGTCGTGGCGCTGAAGGGGGCTGAACTGGTCTTTTGGCCCAACTGGTGGTCGGGCTGGGGCGAGGACTCCGACTGGGCGCAGATTCGCGCGCGGGCCATTGACAACTCGGTGTGGCTGGTGCCGGTGAACTTCGGCCAGCCCAAGGGCCGCGCCTGGAGGCCGGGACTGCCCATCGGGCGCAGCGGCGTGATTGGCCCGGACGGGCAGACTCTGGGCAGCGCCGGCCGCCACGTCGGGATGTGCCTGACCCCGATTGATCTGGACGCGCCGCGCATTGCGCACTGCTTCACGTGGGAAGACGAGGCCGAGTTCCGCCGCGACATGCTTGCCGACCGGAGGCCCGAGACGTACGGCATCCTGACTGATCCGCGCCTCGTGCCGGCGGCGCGGAAGCCGGGCGCGCCGGCGCCCGCGGCCAGGCGCCGCAAGCGGCGGCCATAGCGGCTGCGGAGGAGTCTCATGGGCCTGAGCAACGAGGGGGCGAAGCACGAGGCCGTTGTGGGTGTGATCGGCTGCGGCATGCTCGCCCAAGCCACGCACCTGAAGCATCTCAATGAGCTTGAGGGCGCGCGCCTCAAGTGGGCCTGCGATGTCAGCGCCGCGACGCTGGCCTCGGTATCCTCCCGCTTCCAGCCCCAGAAGACCACGCACGACTATCGCGAGGTCATAGCGGACAAGGAGGTGGACGCCGTCGTGCTGGCCACCGCCCAGGACATGCGCCTGCCGGTGATCGAGGCGGCCGCGCGGGCCGGCAAGGGCGTCTACTGCGAGAAGCCTCTGGCCAACACGCTCGCGGAGATGGAGCTGATCCGCGAGGCCGTGGAGCGCTCCGGCATCTGCTTCTGCGCCGGCCACAACCGCCGCTCGGCCCCGTCCATGTTGCGGGCGCGCGAGCTGTTCCTGCAGCAGCGCCGTGCGCCCGCGCCCTGCCCCTGGCGGCTGGACCGCAATGCCAGCCTCCGCGAGCGCTGGCCCGAGGAAGACCAGGCCTTCGTCCTCATCCGCATCAACGACGACTTGTTGAGCTGGAAGCCGTGGGCCGTCAGCGACGCCATCATGGCCGGCGGCCCGATGCTCTTCGAGATGACGCACTTCACGGACCTGGCCTGCTGGTTCATCGAGTCGCCGCCGCTTTCGGTTGTCTCCATCGGCCACCACCGGACCAACCACACGGTGGTGGTCCGCTTCGCGGACGGCTCGCTGGCGACCATCCTTGAGACCGGCGTCGGGACCTTCGGTTACCCGAAGGAACTCTACGAACTGTACGCCCACGGCGCCGCGGTGGTCCTCGATCATTTTGTCGAGATTCGCACCGGCGGAATGGAAGGCGTCCCGCAGCGCGAGTTCTTCCCGCTGAAGGGCGACCCGCACCCCGAGGCTTCCGCGGGCGGCGGCATTCGCGATTTCTACGCCAAGCGCCGCGCCGCGGAATTGGACGCCATGCGGACCGGCGAGCCCATGACTGCGCTCGAGACCGGCCCCGACGTGGACAAGGGGCACAAAGCGCACCTCGCCAAGTTCCTGGATGCCGTCCGCGGCCGCGGCCAGACGCCCTGCTCGTGCGCCGCCGCGATTTTGGCCACGCGCCTCGCCTTTGCGGCCATCGAGAGCCAGCGGAGCGGAGTTGCGGTCGCCCTCTCCCCAGTGGGGAGAGGGCCGACGTGAGCGCAGCGAACGCGGGGTGAGGGGGTAACGACGATCATGATGTGGCCCCCTCACCCGGCGCTGAAGCGCCACCCTCTCCCCACAGGGGCGAGGGTTAGAAAGGATCGTGCCATGAGCCAAGGCCAGCCCAAGCCGCGTATCCCCGCGTCCTTTGTCGGCAGGCCTCGGGGCTATCCCAGTGACCTGCCTCCCAGTCAGGTCAGGGCGCGCTTCCTGAAACTGCTCGGGAAGTTCCGCAGCCCGTCCGTACCGCTCCGGCTGCGCGTCACGGGCGAGACCAGTCTGCCGGGCGGCATCGTGCAGCAGCACGTGGCTTATGACGTTGAGCCTGGTGAGACCGTGTCGGCGCTGCACCTGTACCGGCAGGGCCTGCAAGCGGATGCGCCCGGGGTGCTCTCGATCCACGGGCACGGCGGCGAGGACATTTTCCCGCACGGGAAGACGTACCACGCGCATCCCAAGCCTGGCGATCCCATTCAGTACAGCACCATGCGGCTTGCGCCGGTTTCAGAGTGCTCGCTCCCGACGCGCTCTGCTTTGGCGAGCGGCAGGCGCGCTGGGGCTACTCTCGTTTCTTCTTCCACGAACTCGCGGTGCACGAGGAGTTGGTCAGCCGGGGCAAGAGCCTGGCCTGGAAATCGGTCTGGGACAATTCCAGGGCCATCGAGGTGCTCGCGCTCCTGGGTGCGCCGGCCATCGGCGCCATAGGCTGGTCCGGCGGCAGCACGCAGGCTTACATCCTCGCGGCGGCGAACGAGCGCGTGCAGGCGGCGGCGTGTTTCTTCAGCTTCATGACCCTGCGGCATCAGTACTACCAGTACCGGCTGTGTCACTGCCTGTACCATTACGTTCCCGGCATGCTGAGTGCTGGGATTGACTGGGACAAGGTCGTGGCGCTCACGGCCCCCCGCAAATTGTTCCTCGGCTGGGGGGCGAAAGACGAGGGCAGCCCGCGAGTCATGTACCACGCCTTCGCGGATGCAATCCGGAGGCGCTGCCGAGAGGAAGGCCTGCCGCGTTCGGTCTTCACTTACGAGGAGCCCCGCAAGGGCCACGAGATCACGCCGGGAATGCTTGCTGCGGCGCTCGAATTTCTGCGGCGGCAGCTCAAGTAGCTGTAACCCTTTTGTCCGAGCCGCGACCGTGAGGGAGCGGACATTGCCGCTTGCTGACGCGCGCGGCTCGGCGAGAACGGTTACCGGCCAGGCAAGCCGAAGAAGGAGGCGCTCATGGGCAACAAGGTCAAGGTGGGGTACATCGGCTGGCTGTCTTATGACCAGACGGAGTACTCCACGCCCTATGCCGTTTGCGACATCAACGCGGCGAAGCTGCGCGCCTATTGCCAGGAGCACCCGGAGGTGAAGTCCTTCAGCGACTACCGCGACATGGCCGGCGATCCCGAGCTTGACGTGGTTGTGATCTCCACTCCCAATTGGCTGCACTGTGAGATGACCGAGGCGTTCCTGCAAAAGGGCAAGCATGTCTTCTGCGAGAAGCCTATGGGCATCAACCGCGCGGAGATGAACCGCATGCTGCGGGCGCAGCGGGCGAGCGGCAAGCAGCTCGCGCTGGACTTCGAGATGCGCATCTCGTGCGCTGCCCGCCGGATCAAGGACCTCCTTGACAGCGGGGAATTCGGGGCGCTCCGGGGGATCGAGTTCACCCATCACCGCGGCGGGTGGCTCGCGGAAGGAGCCATGCTCTGGCGCACCGACCCCCGGAAGAGCGGCGGGCTGTACTTCATGGAGATCTGCCACGAGGTGGACATCTTCCGTTACTTCGCCGGTGAGATCACCCATGTGCAGAGCTTCAAGACCCCCAACGTCCTGCCGCAGTACGCGCCCGACATGCCCGACAACGTCATCACGCACTTGTTCTTCAAGAGCGGCGCTATGGGCAGCATCGCCACGAGCCACACGGTCAGCGTCTTTACGGCGCCGCTCGCCCGCTACCACGATCTCGGCCACGACATGGCCTTCGTCCTGACGGGGAGCGCGGGTGCGCTCCGCCTGGACTGCATCACGGAGAGGCTTCTCCTGGTGAAGTACCGCCCCTACCCGGCCGGGTCGCACGGCAAGCGTGTGGAGCTGGAGCGCATCGAGGACTTCTCCGGCCGCAACGCTTTCCATGACATTGATGAGAACCGCCGCGCGTTCATCCGCTCCTGTGCCGAGGGCCGGCCGCACGTGCAGGACGCCTACGACGCCTGGCGTACCCATTGCGTTTGTCTGGCCGCGGAACACTCGGCCCTCCACGGCTTCAAGAAGGAGGCCGTTGACTACACGGGCGGTTAGCCTTGCAAACCACTCCAACAGAATTGCAAATTGAAAATTGAAAATTGAAAATTTGAACTGCGCTACATTCAGCGACATGCACGGGTAGCCGGGTGATTTTCAATTTGCAATTTTCAATTTTCAATTTGCAATGGGCCTTTGGGCGCTGGGTGCGCCTGATGCCTGAAGTCTGATGCCTGGAACCGGAGACACCGCCATGTCCATGCTGCCCGAATTCATGCCCTCCCTGCTGGGTGCTTTGCCATACACGGCCGGAGTGCCGACCCGCCAGATTTCGGCCGAGAATCCTACCGGCGAAAAGGGCGGCGGCTGCAAGTGGGACCCCAACCCGGCCGACCCGAACCTCGCCCACAGCGGCGCGGCGAGCAAACTCGGCCGCGGCTGGAAGGTCCGCCCCTTCATTTCCGTCAAGGCCGGCCAGACCGCGACCCTCGCGGACATCCGGGGGCCGGGGTGCATCAATGAGCTGTTCATCACGAGCGACGTTGCGGAGTACCGCGCCCTGGTCCTGCGGTTCTACTGGGACGACGAGGCGGCGCCCTCGGTCCAGGTCCCGCTTGGCGACTTCTTTGCGATGGGCCACGACGCCGCGCCGCATCTCGTGAGCTCCCTGCCGGTCGTCGTCGGGCCGCACCGCGCCTGCTCCAGCTATTGGCAGATGCCTTTCCGCCGGCGCGCTCGCGTGACGCTCACCAACGACGGCCCGAAGGATGCCCGCATCGTCGCCTACCGCATTCTCTACAAGCTGCACCCGGTGCCCGAGACCGCCGCCTGCTTCCACGCCCAGTGGCGGCAAGCCACGACGCGGCCGGAGCACCCCGAGCACACGATCGTGGACGGCGTCCGCGGGCGCGGGCTGTACGTCGGCACGTACCTGGCCTGGACCGCCCGCTCGCCCGGCTGGTGGGGCGAGGGCGAGGTCAAGTTCTTTATAGACGGCGACGCGGAGTTTCCGTCTTTCGCCGACAACGGCACGGAAGACTATTTCGGCGGCGCCTGGGGGTTCGAGGAGGGCGGCCGCGAGCTGCCGTTCAGCACGCCTTTCCTCGGCTTGGCCCTGGCGCGGACGAACACCGAGCCGCGCCTTTTCAGCCTCTACCGCTGGCACGTCCTGGACTCGATCGGCTTTGAGCAAGACTTCCGTGCGACTGTCCAAGCCCTGGGCTGGGGCAGCGACGGGAAGTACGCCGGCCTCGCGGATGACGTCGCCTCTGTGGCCTACTGGTATCAGGCCGAACCCCACGCGCGGTTCCCGGCGTTCCCGCCGGCCAAGGAGCGTATGGGGAAGGGTGGGTGACGGGGCGAGGGCCAGGACCGTGGCTTCGACCACGTGAGATTGCTGTAAATGCCATGTAGATAAGATGTTATGATAGACAAACCGGTACGGAAGGCAGTCATTTTCTGAAACGTTTTGTCGCATGATTGACCACTCCTTGAGCAGGCTTTGCAGGGCCTTTGCGTGGCGTCCGAGGAGCTTTACCAAGCAAGTGGCTTCAACTGGCGCATCCTGCGGGACTCGAGCCTCCAACCCAGATTTCTCAACGCGGAGGGAGCGGAGAAAGGCAGAGGTGTCCGCGAGAAAAGATATATTGTTGTTTTTCATCGGTCTTAACTCTGCGTTGCTCCGTGCCCACTGCGGAGAGTAGACCAGCCTTGACCCTTTGCGCGGCGAGCTTTTTTTTTCTCTAGCCTTCATGCAAGTCCTTAAAAGTCTGGGCAAACTGTTTGGAACTGGCGCGAACTGACGCCAGACTGGCCGGAACACGAACCAGAATGGCTGGAACACGAACCAGTCTGGCTGAAACATAGACCATTCTGGCGAGAACTGGTACTTTCTTGCCAAACTTGTAACTATTATAGTTGACAAGTGTCTGGGGATGCACACGCAAGCCAGTGCTGGCGGCGCGAACGAGTGGCGTTGCGACTTTGGGTTTCTTATTTTGTAAAAGCATAAATGCTGCCGTTCTCTGTGTCCCTGTGTCAGCGTAGTCGCCGTTGTCCTTGCCGTTCAATCCAAAGCCCAAGGTCGCGGCAGACCATCCCTTCTCAAAACAACATACTCTATAATATAATACGATTAGGGACCATCGTTGTCAAGTGCAAAATCCAAAAAATCTGAATTTCGAGTTTCGAGTTCGAACCTGCCCTACGCCCCAAACGGCAAGGATGTCCCCCATTCCCGGCGGCGGCGAGGGGGGGAAGACGGAATGAGGCCCACAGCGCAGCGCCAGGCCCATCCGGTGCGTGGGTCTTGTTTCATCTCAGTTAGCCTGCGAAGGAGCCACGGGCGCTTTCGCCCGTGGTACGGCGGGCGAGGCGCCTGCCGCTCCTAACTGAAATGAAACACGGGTGCATGTCAGCAAATGTACCGCGGGCGTCCCGCCCGCTCGTGGCAGGCTGGCAGGGCGCGAGGACGAAGGCGGGCGGGACGCCCGCGGTACGCCCGCGGTACGCTCTGGGCCACGCATTTACTGACATGCACCCATGAAACACTCCCGGTCTGTACTTTCTTTCCCTAGTGCACAAGGTAGTGGTAGACTGTCCCCTTTACACACAGTTCCCTTTACCGTCCCCTTTACACCCGCCGGGTGCCGCGAACCGAGGCTGTTTCCGGTCCGCGCCTCGACCCGCGAAACAGCGCGCGGACCGGCACCAACAGCCGTGCCGCTCCGGGGAAAGAAGGGGGAAAGAAAGACAGACCTTCGCACCGTCGGGGCCTGGCGCCGCGCCGCCATGGGCGGAGGCGGGCCGGTCAGCCGCCTCGCTTCGCAGGGGCGGCCAGTTCCGGAGGCTCTCCTCGGCGCAGGCAGCAGGCCATGCGCAGGTACGTCTCGCCATCGTCCTTGCCGACGTACTCGTCGTACCTGGCGAAGCCGCGTTTCTCGTAGAGGCGCCAGGCCACGGCATTGTCCTTCACGACCGTCAGGAACACTTGCGGCAGGCGGCGGTCGCGCGCGGCTTGCAGCACGCGATCCATGAGCGTCCCGCCAAGGCCCCGGCCATGATGGTCGTCGGCAATGCCCAGGCCGAACATGGGCTTGTCCGTGTCGAGGTCCCAGAGGAAGCACCAGCCGACGATGCGCGGGCCGTCCAGCGCGAGCAGGTCGTACCGGACGTCCTTCTCGATGCCGTTGTCGAGGGCGAGCTTCAGGCAGGTGCCCGGCGCGGTCTCCGTGCCCAGCGGCCGGAACGTGCGGATGGACGCCTTGCTCAAGCCGTTGTAGAAGGCGGCGAGGGCCTCGGCGTCCGCGGGCCGCATGCGGCGGAATAGGAACGAAGCTTGGTCGGCCATGGCGCGAGCGTCCCTCGGCTATTGCAGCGGGTCGGGACTTCCTGGACCATCCGCCCCCAGCCGTTCCGGCAGCCCGGTGCCGTGGCATTGCAGGCTCCGACATCATCCGGGCAAGACCAAGATACGAAGGCCGATCAGCCTTTTCCAGGGATGTTTCCCCAGGGCGTGGGGAGGGGGTGCATGTCAGCAAATGTACCGCGGGCGTCCCGCCCGCTCGTGGCAGGCTGGCAGGGCGCGAGGACGAAGGCGGGCGGGACGCCCGCGGTACGCTCTGGGCCACGCATTTACT
>JBEKKG010000151.1:0-11064 GCA_050010835.1 Planctomycetota bacterium | reverse complement strand
CGAGGCGCTCTACAAATCCCAGCCCGTCGCGTTTCTTTGCCTAAAAGACGCGGTGGCGCTCTGTGGTACGGTTTGGACAGACATTCACCGCTCAAGGCCCTTCGCGACATGCCCGTTTTGCCAGGGGCAGGAACCTTGCGTTCAAAAATGCAAAAACTGTTTTCAGCATGGCTGGATGCCACGCGATGTTTGGAACCGGTTGCCAAGGGAGTTCAAGGTTAACGCTACGACGCTGGGGGGCGAAAAGTGATAGACGAAATCCCCGCCCCTCTCTTTGCCGACGCGCCGCCCACCGGCAGCACGGCGCCGCAGACCTTTGAGCGCTGGGCGATCCGCGTCCTGCGCCCAGACGGGACAATCGAAGTACTGGGCACGATCTACCGCACCGAGCTTGAGGCCAGGACCCAGGCGGAATACTTCGCGCGCGAATGGAAGCTGGTCACGATCAAGCCGGCCAAATGCAGAATTGAGGTTTCAACATGAAGTGCCGCGGCGCCGTGTGGCGCTGTGGAAAGGAACCGGAGCGCGTGCTCCACAGAAGAAAGGTACGAACCCATGAGCTTCAAGTTTTGGGGCAGTAAGCAGGAAGCGCCGTCGCTCGCAATAGTGGCAAAGAAGATTGTCGAACTCGAAGGCAGGCTGGACGCAGACACAAAGGCGCTGGCGGAAACCGAAGATGAGCTGCAGGAAGCCCGCGTTTCGTCGCTACTTGCCGACACGCCAGCGGCAACGGTGAAGACGCTGGCAGCCAAGCGCACGGCGTTGACCGAGGCCGTCGAATCGGAGAAGGCCGCGCTGCCACTCGCCTACACCGAACTGAGGCGGTTGAGTGCCGAAGGCGGCATTTCGGAAGGGGCCAAGCTGCGCACCGAGGCCGCGCGGTTGACTGACCAGGCCGTTGCCGCCGCGCGAAATTGCATCCCCGCGCTGGTGAAGATCAATGAGCAGCTTCTTGCCGGCGGAATCGGCTGTGCGGCCGCGGATCTGGAAGCCGCAATCGAAGCGCGCGCGCAAGGCGGCCGTTTTGAGGTGACACCCGAGCAGCGAAACAGCCTCAAGGCCGAAGCGTTCTTGGGCGCCATGCAACGCCTGCTTGGGATCCTCGGCAGTATGCCGGCGCCGGACCTGCTTGCGGCCCTTGGCGATACGAGCACCTGGGCACGGCCACTCTGCTTGGACGCGGAAATGCGGCGCATTGGTGCTCGCCTGCACCAGCTCGAAGAAGGCGGCGCGTATGGCCTGGTCGATGGGCTCCTTTTGGGCAAAGAAGCGCTGACGGCCGCCGGCGCGTCACCGGAGTTGATTGAGCGTTTGAAAAGCTAAACCGGGCGCCCAGCGGTTGGTGGCGCTACCACGCGCTCGGGCGCGTGGCCAGTAACGACCGCCGCCCCGGAAACCGGCTCTGGACTCCAACAGGCTAGGCCCGGGGCAAACAGAAAGGAGTTGTACCGTGAAGAAGAATGAATCCGCCGCGCCGGGCCAGACCTTGGGGACCCCCGCCGCGCCTGCAAGTCTTTTTCCGCCGGCCCCGGCGAAGACGGAGACGCGCTACAGCGGCCTGGTCAGCAGCACTGGCGAGCACATCGGCGCAAACCACTTCCGCCGCGAAGACGCGGAATCTGAGGCCTCATACTGGCGCCGCACGTTGCGCCAGGAAGTTGCAGTCGTCACTGTCGAAGTGGAGGCCGCGGCATGAAGCACAAGGTCGAGAAAATCGTGCAGGGCCGGCGCCGCCAGTATGGACACCCGGCCCACGAATTCGCGCGGGCGGCCGGCATGTGGTCCATCATCATCGGCAGCCAGGTTACACCCGCGCAAGTCGGTTTGTGCATGGCTGCGCTGAAAATCTGTCGGGAGTGCCACCGCCACAAGCTGGACAACATTCAGGACGCCATCGGCTATCTGATTTGCGTCCAAGACACCTACGCAACAAGGAGGCAGACACGATGAACGATGAACAGAGCACGCCCCCGCCGGCGAAGCAGATGACGCCGCAGGCCCCCGACTGGTTGCGCGCAGTCACATCGGCGCCCTCGACTACCGCCACGCCCGGGCCGGCCTCAGCACTGCCACCGGCGCCCTCGACTACCACCGCGCCCGCGACGGCCGCCCAAGCGCCGCAAGCCGCGCCCCAGGACCCCGCCGCCCGTCCGGACGTCCATGGCCCGCCCCTCGAAGGCCAGGCCATGCCGGTGGACCTGCGCAGCGCACGTCCAGACATTGCGGCCCTGCCTGCCAACGTGCTCGCCGTGGACGTGCCGACCGCTGCAGAGATGCTTGGCGTATGCGCGGCCACGATCCGGCGCGAGATTGACCGCGGGCAGTTGCGGGCCGTCAGAATCGGCAGGGTGTACCGTGTGCGCGTCGCGGAACTGCACGCCTACCTGAAGCGCCTGGAATCTGCGTGATTTTTCCCTGGATTCTTGTTGACAAACACTTTTATTCATGGTAAAAGTAAGGCATGGCCAAGATGAAAAAGAAGATGGGACGGCCGCCGATACCTGCCAGAAAACGCCGCCGCATAGGGTTGACGGTCTGTGTAAATGAGGCCGAAGAACGGATGCTTGAGGCCGAGGCTGCCAGGTGTGGGGCGACAGTTTCGGAACTGTTGATGAGACCGTGGAGGCCAGCACTATGAAGGCCAGGCGCATCAGAAGCCGCAAGACGGGCAAGAGGGGCTGGAAATTCCGCTACACCAACCCGCTGACCCATGCTCGATCCTGGAAGCGAATCTGGTTTCAGGACCCCAGGACCGCTGAGGCCGGATTCCGGGAGTTTATGGAAGGGCTTGAGGCCCGGGCCTTGAATCTTCCGGGCAAGGACGGCTGGAAGGTGTCCTGGTCAGATGCAGTTGGCAGGTTCCTTGAGGAGGCGCCGATCAGCACTGACGCGCGGCGCGCCATTCTCAAGCGCGTGCTCACTGACAACCCGCTCGACATTCAGGTTTTGGCCGACCTGACGGACGTCGGCAGGTTGACGGCCAGAACCCGCAAACTTCGAGAACAGCATGGTGAGAGCTTTTCCCGGATGTATGTCCAGCAGCCCGCCAAGCAGTTGAGCGCCTGGGCGGGCGCAGTTGGTCTACTGCCTCACGACCCGCTCGCAGCCTGGAAATTACTTCCCCGGCAGAGCCAGCCGCAACCGCGCCGCGCCTTCCTGCCGCAAGAAGTGGAGGCCGTCTTCAGCGCCGCGGATGAATTGGACAGCCTCTTCAACCGCCGATTCTCTACCACGATCATCTACCGCTCGCTTTTGTTGACGGGCAACCGTCCCGGCGCGATCCTGGCAGCGAAGGCAGGCGACCTGGACACCCAACGGCAGCGGATCGTGCTGCCGGCGGGCAACGGCCGGAAGCGTAACGGCATGGCCTTTTTGCCGCCGCCCTTCATCCAGGACCTGGAACACTATCTCGCGTCCCGAGGCCGGCTGCCGGCAAATGCTCCACTGTTCGTTGCACCCAACGGCGGGGCGGTTGAGCACATGAACTTGACACATGCCTTCACGCGCGCAATGACTCTTGGGGCAGTCAAACTGCACTGGCCACAGGATGATGCACTGGCAGTTGAAGCCGACCCGGTGTCGGTTGCCGATGCCATCTACCGCGGGCGTGTGCGGGGCTTTGACGGCGCCCCTACGCAGAGCGCCGCGAAACTGGCCAGGCGGGCGCGCCACGTCCAGGTTACTGAGGCAATGGCCGCGCGGATCAGCGCCCAGGTGTCCCGATTCCTTGACCGCAGGGACATGTACTGTTTGCGAAAGACACACGTGTCATGGGCGCGCCGCCTGGTCAACTCGGATTCCGTCAAACTGCAAGTGGGGCATGCTCCACGCGACATTGAAGAGAAACACTATCTGGACTTGGTGGACGCGCGCGAATCAGCGCTGGCAGTATGGCAGGTTTTGACCGGGGAGCGCAGCCTATCCGGGGAGCGCCGGGAAAGCCGGGAACTGCCGCTCGCGCTGGCCGCGGGCGCTGAAAATCTGCATGTAGTGGACTCTGTAGGGGACTCTCAACAGGAATTCAGAACCCAAGAACGCCGTGGAATACGCGCGGCAGCCTCACAAGTGGTTAGTGCCACAACCACTTGTATTGGCGGGCCTGACGGGACTCGAACCCGCAACCTATGGATCGACAATCCAGCACTCTAACCAATTGAGCTACAGGCCCGCACGGCTCTGTAACCGTCCCCTTACCTTACCGCCTCTCTCAGGTCTTTGCAAGCGCCGCGCCGGATTTTGCGGGAATTGTACGGCCGGCAGAGTGCCGCCTGCATTTGCTGCCATGCACCCGCGATTCCGCAAGGCGCGGCTTGTCACGCTGCCGGAATGTGGTACATTTGAGATGTGGGATTTTGACAGGAGGGGCACGATATGGCTTCTGATCCGGCTGCATCCCAAGTCCTGAAAACCGCGGTATACCAACGTCCCGGACACATCCTGGCAGTGGCCGCTGACGAGTCTTTTCGCAAAAAGCTGGCCGGCGAGCTGGCGAAACAGGGCCACACTGTGCTGGCCACCGCCGATGGCCAGCATGCCCTGGACTTGGCGCAGGGCGCACAGTTCGACCTGGCGGTGGTTGAGGTGGCACTGCCCGACATAGACGGTGTGGAGTTGTGCCGCAGGCTCAAGGCCAACGCCGGCACTCGGCACCCGGCTGTCATGCTGCTGGCCGCGGCGCCCAATGTCGAAGCGCAGGTGCGCGGCCTGGAAGGCGGCGCCAGCGATTTTCTGTCCAAGCCCCTGGCCTGGCCGGTCCTGCACGCCCGCATCGTCGCCGTGCTTGAGCAGCAGCGTACTGTCGCGTCGTTCCAAGCCGAGCATGAGCGCATCGAGGGGCGCGCCAGAGAATGCGCACGCGAGCTGCAGGCCGCAAATGCCGGTTTGCAGAAAGAGATTGCCCGCCGCACGCAGGTTGAAAAGATCTGGCGGGACAGCGAAGAACGCTGCGCCTTGGTCGAGCGCGGGGCCAACGACGGTTTGTGGGATTGGGATTTCGTCACCAAACAGGTCCACTTCTCGCCGCGCTGGAAGAACATGCTGGGATATGGGCCGAACGAGCTCAAGGACCACCTCGATGAGTGGCTCACGCGCGTCCATCCGGATGACAGAGTTGGGCTGCGCGATGACATCCAGGTCCATGTCAGCGGCCTTTCGGCGCACCTGGAACACGAATTCCGCATGCTGCACAAGGACGGGACGTACCGCTGGGTGTTCTGCCGCGGCCTCGCCACCAAGAATGCGGATGGCCAGCCCTGCCGCATGGCCGGCTCGCAAACGGACATCACGGAGCGCAAGCTGGCCGAATTCAAGGCCGCTCACGATGCCTTCCACGACGAACTGACCGGCCTGGCCAACCGCGCCCTTTTCCTGGACCGTGTCGGCCAGGCCCTGGCACGCACGCGCCAGAATGCCAACGCCAAGTCGGCCGTGCTGTACCTGGGCATTGACCGTTTTGAGATCATCAATGACGGTCTGGGATTTCAGACCGGCAATGCCCTCCTCGCCGCCTTTGCCAAGCGGCTGCAGCGCTGCCTGCGGCCCACGGACACCTTCGCCCGGCTGGCCGGCGAAGAGTTCGGCGTGCTGCTGGAAGACGTGCGCAGTCTGGCGGAGGCCACGGCCTTGGCCAACTCCATCCACCAGGTCCTGACGGACCCCTTCCAACTCGGCGACCGCGAGGTCTTTGTCACGGCCAGCGTCGGCATTGTGCTCACCAAAACGAAGTATGCCGGCGCTGAGGACCTCGTCCGCGACGCCCACACCGCCATGCACAGCGCTATGGCCGCCGGCAAGTCGCGCCAGGAAACCTTCGCCTCCGGCATGCACGCCCAGGTCCTCACGCAGCTCCACATGGAGAACGATCTCCGCCAGGCCATCAAAGGACGCGAATTCTGCCTGTGGTATCAACCCATAGTCTCGCTCCAGAGCGGCCGGGTGAGCGGGTTCGAGGCCCTGATCCGCTGGCGCAGGCCTTACGGGCTGGTGCAGCCGAGCGATTTCATCCACTTGGCCGAAGAGACCGAGCTGATCCTGCCCATTACAGCGTGGGTCTTCCACGAAGCCTTTGCGCAGATGCGCGATTGGCTCAAACAATTCCCGGAGCGCGCCGGGATGACAGTCAGCGTGAATGCCTCTGGCACGGCTTTTTCCGAGGGCCATCTGCACCGCCAGGTTGCAGAGGCGTTGAAGGAAACGGGAATCGCGGGCAGCAGCGTGAAGGTGGAGCTCACCGAAGGGGTGTTGATGCAGCACGACGACGGGAGCACTCTGGCCATTCTGTCGCAGTTGAAGAGCATGGAGCTGGGTCTGGCGATTGACGATTTCGGCACGGGCTACTCCAACCTCAGCTATATGCACCGGCTCCCCATAGACATCCTGAAAATTGACCGCTCCTTCGTCTCCAGTATGGGACCTGGCGGCAAGAATTCCGAGATCGTGCGCACTATCAAAGCCCTGGCCCACAACCTGGGCATGGTGACGGTGGCCGAGGGCGTCGAAACCCAGCAACAGTTGGACCAAATCAGGGAGCTGGGCTGCGAGTATGGGCAGGGCTTCCTCTTCTCCAAGCCGCTGCCTGCCGATGAGGCCGGGCAACTGCTCGCCGCCGATCCGAAGTGGTGAGGCGGCTGCGGAGCACGTCCCCGAAACACCGCTATTGAACACCTCAGATAGCGGCAAGTTCCCTATAGCTAAGATGTTATGAGAGGCGCAGCAGTACGGAAGGCAGTCATCTTTTGAAACGTTTTGTCGCATGATTGATCCGCTTCTGCACAGAGTTTGCAGGCCTCTTGCGTAACGTCTGGGGAGCTTTGCCAACGAAGTGGCTTCAACTGGCGCATCATGCGGGACTCGTGCCTCTAACACGGATTTCTCAACACAGAGGACACAGAGGAGCGCAGAGGAGTTGGCAACAGGAGATAGAAAGCCTCTATGGCCTGATAACCCGCTCCACCGCTCTTTCTCTGTTGCCGCTGCTAAGATTTTTTCTCCGCCGTTCATATAAGTCGTTAAAGATATGGCAAAAAAACGGGCAATCGTTGTGCATATCGAGAATATAGTGGTAGTCTGGCAGGATAGACAAGTTCCCAGGGCTGGTCGCCCGGAAATCACCGGACTTCGCTCGGATTTCACCAGGTTCCACTCGGGTTTTACTAGGCCCCGCTCGGATATTACCAGCCCCTGCTCGGAAATCGGCGGGGTGCTCACCACAGAGGCACAGAGACACAGAGAAAGGTCTTTAGATTTATTATCTTGCAAAAGCATAAATACCTCAGTTCTCTGTGCCTCTGTGTCTCTGTGGTTCCCGTTCAATCCGTCGCGCCAGGACCATCCCTTCTAAAAACAACTTCCCCTATAGTATAATACGATTACGGTGCATGGTTGTCAAGATCGGATTTCAAAAAATCTGAATTTTTCTGATGTAACAACTGGCGACACAAGGAGTTGGACTTTGTGAAGAGTTTCAAAATTTCTTTGGGCAATGGGGCAATCCGCGCCGCAGTCTGCTGGGTCGCCACACCCACACGTAGACGGGCGACTGCCCTTAGTTTCCTACACGTCCTACCTCAATGCCTCTGCCCAGAATTGCGTCACCGTCCCTGCAACCCGCGTCACCGTCCCTGCAACCCCGAGCTTCCCGTGCTCCAGGTACAGATGGCTCCAGCGGTCGCTGAAGCGCGGCAGAACGTGCAGATGTTTCATGGCACCCCCCGGAAAAGAACTGTTGCTTGCCACCACCTTCAGGTGGTGGTCGCAAGCCAGCACAAACCACTGTTAGCCGGCTTCAGCCGGGCTTCCATAGGAATGCGCCTGTGCTTAAGCACCCACTCACCCAAAGGAAGTCCGGCTGAAGCCGGCTGCTCCAACTTCCCAGGGTCCCGCACCACCACCTGAAGGCGGTGGCAAGCAACAGCACATCAGCCTTCCTTCCAGGTTAGGACTACGCACCACCCGTCGCCCGTCGCGCCTGCGCTTGCCCCAAGGGGGCAAACTGTAATAGCCAGGGGTGAAGCACAGCGTAGCCCCTGGAAACCTGCGCCACCACGATCCCGAAGCCCCGCCGGGGCGCGCGGGCGCTCTTCCGGTCAAGCGCGCGCCACTGAAAGCAGCCCGAAGCCGAAGGTTTTGGCGGGGGCGAAGCGGGTGGCCTTGGAGAGGGTCAAATAGTTTTGTGCGCCTCCCCGTTTCTCGTGCCCGGCCCGAGGAAGACGATGCTGAGCTGGTCAATGGGCAGCGGCGTGGCGCCGTCCTTGTCGTAGAGCGTCAGCGAATCGTCCTCCTTCTCGAGATTCCCGTGCTCCAGGTACAGATGGCTCCAGCGGTCGCTGAAGATCGCGTGCTCTGTCCACGATTTGCGAAACCATCTTTCGTGGCTGACACATGGTCTGCCCATTCTATCGTCGCCTCACCATGTGAACGGCCACCCGCCCGCTGAGCAAGATTCAAACTTTGACTTTGCCGCCTCGTGTTCTGCGGTATAATTGTCACACATGGGGAGCACATCAGAAACAACGTCCTGCATCGGATTTCAAGGATATGGCGCTTACGTTGCCTCCCTCCATGCCTTGGCGCGCGAACCGCGCACCGGGATCAAATGGGACGAACGTGCCGCCGCGGCATTGAATGGCCAGGCGAACGTTGAGTTGCGGCACGTCGCCCCGCTGGAAACGCGCAGGCGATTTGGCGCGTTTTTCACCGGCACCGGCCTCAGTGAGCGTTTGCTTGCTCATTGCGGCTTGCCCGCTCAAATGAGTGTTTTCTACGACCCCTCGTGCGGAATGGGCGACCTTCTGCTGGCAGCAGCCCAAAAACTTCCTCTTGGCGCGACGCTGGCGGACACCTTGAGACTTTGGGGACGGCAATTGGCGGGCACCGATCTGCACCGAGAATTTGTCTTGGGGGCGAAGTCCCGTCTGGTGCTGTTGGCTCGTCAGCGCCACCGGGCGGATGCACCGGCGAGTGTGTCCTTCGATGGCTGTTTTCCAGACATTCGCGTCGCTGATGGGCTCAAGCAGCGAGTTGCTTACGAACGCGCCACACACTTGTTGCTCAATCCGCCGTTCGGGCTCGTGGACGCACCTGTGGATTGCGAATGGGCCGGAGGGCGCATCACTGAGGCGGCTACATTTGTTGTCACCGCCCTCGAACGGGCACAATCCGGAACCGAGATGCTTGCTATTCTGCCGGATGTGCTGCGTTCGGGGTCTTTCTCGGAACGCTGGCGCAACCGCGTCAGCGAACTCGCAGAGGTTCGGTTGGTCAAGCCCTATGGCATCTTCGACAACAGCGCTGACGTGGACGTATTCATCCTCTGCCTCGTGCGCCGGAGACTTGGCCAAGGTAGCGGCACTGTGCACCAATGGCCTGTGCCTTCCGCGAGGCGCAGGATGACCATCGCCGACCACTTCGAGGTTCACGTTGGACGCGTCGTGCCGCATCGGGACCCCAAAGCTGGACCGCGCCATGTTTACATTCATCCGCGCTGTGTTCCGACTTGGATTGTGATGACGGAGTTCAGAGAATCCAGAAGGCACGAGGGTGGCGCCTATGTCCCGCCGTTCGTGGCTATTCGGCGCACGTCTCGCCCGGGGGACCGCTATCGGGCCACAGCCACAGTCGTTAGTGGCAAGCGCCCTGTGGCCGTCGAGAACCATCTCATCGTTTGCCAGCCGAAAGACGGCGAGCTCTCCTCGTGCAAGGAGCTGATGAAGCGGCTTAAGACCGAGTCGGTGAACAGACACCTAGACAGCCGCATTCGGTGTCGGCATTTGACGGTCGGCGCGGTGGAGTCCGTACCATTAAAGCCGGAGTAGCAAATGGCAGGACATCCCGAAAAGTCCCCACAGGTATCGCCAATGGAACGGTTGCGTTTCTCAACAACTGTGCTGCGTTTGCTCGGCGAGGAACTCAACCGTTGCCAGCCGCTCGTCCTCGCGCTTCAGATTAATCGCTTTCACCAGCTCGGGGTAGTAGAACCGCAGCGACTGCTCCTGTTTCTCGTAGGCAGGCAGCGACTCGGCGAAAGCGGGCGTCAGAATGAAACCCTCGCGGAATGCCTGATCCACCATCGCCGGCCGTTTCGCCGCCGGCGCCAGCCGGCTCTCGATTGCCTTGATCATGCACTCGGCCGCCAGCAGCAGGAAATCCGACTTGTAGTAAGGCTCCAGCGCCGGGGCCGGCTGTGCGTAGTCGAGCAGCGCCCTCTTTTTCTCCAACTCCTCGGAGTACCGGACCGCCAGCGGGTCCACCACGAAGTGCAGATACCCATGGCGCACGTCCTCGGCCTGCGGCTCGGCCGATGGTGTCAGCACCACGAAATAGTCGTTCTTGTAGCTGCGCGTCTGGATGTGGTTGGGCGCCGCCAGCAGGTCCACGTAAATCTGGAAGCGGGAGCCGAGGGCCGGGCTGGTCGAAGACCGCACGTAGGCGTTCACCTGGAGCTGGGCTTCCATCGCCGGCCGGTGATACCGCGCGATCACCTCCTCGAAAGCCGGCTGCGACCTGCGCCACAACTGCTCGACGCCCGCTTGTTGGTAGAACTTCCGGAGCAGCGTCTGAAATCCTTCCAGGGCCACGACGTCGGGCGGCAGCTCATTGGTCCTGTACCGGAACTCGAAAGCCGGCGGGCCACTCACCGAAAGAGCGAACGATACGTACTGGCTCAGCTCCGCTGTCGCGTCTTCCCGATGGTGGACGGCGAAGAAGGTCCTCAGCTCCGGCAGGCAGGCCGGATTCTTTGCCGCCACTTCCCGGCGCACCATCGCGCGAATGGGGGAATTGGCAGGAGACTCGAGATCGGCATCGTAGCCCGCCGCGTTGATGGCCGCCAGCACCGCAAATAGCGCCGGGCTGGCATCCAGTTGGCCCTGTTCGATAGGGGACTGCGGTGCCGTCGAAGCCGAAGAGCTAGTGAAGAGAACAACCGCCAGGACGCCGCGAATCAACAGAGAACCCGCCTCACGCATTCCAGTTTAGCCTAGAACCGCGCCCTCGGGCTGCCTGCGGCGATGTATAAAGGAAGATCCCCATGCGCGTGGCCTTGGTGAATACGAACCGGATGCAGCC
>JBEKKG010000150.1:0-11077 GCA_050010835.1 Planctomycetota bacterium | reverse complement strand
CGGATAAAGAATTGGAAGCCTTAAGTCTGCAACCCCACCGCTTTCACGGCGAATGGAATTATACCATTTCGCCACAATAGTAGCAACTTGTTCAACTTATTGTTGCGCGCTCTCTTAGTCGCCTTGTCCCGTGCTTCGGCGGCCGACTCGGCATCCACAACGTCAGTGCTGCCGTTGACGAAGAAAACCCTGTAACTTTGCATTGCCATTTCTCCTGTTCTGGTTCCCGCCCGCAAACACGCGAGCCTCTTGCTATATGAAAATGCGGCGAGTTTACGGCCAAAATGCGCCCGAATGCGGCCCGCAAGGGCCATGGTTCATAGGAGAGGTGCGGTAGCCCAAGCGAGATCATTCCCGGAAGGGCAACACGGATTCAACACAGAATCGCCGCGCGTTGCTGCGCGTTGGGCTTAAAGCGCCCCGTGTTCTGCGCCCATTCGATGAACTCTGAGCGGATGATGGTGTATGCATCGTTCTCTTTCCGGTACGCCAGTAGCCCCTCGCGCATGATCCATTTGCACACCGCCTGGCGGCTGACGCCTAGATGACGCGCCAACTGGGTCGGCGTGAAGTACACGGGCAATTGGTAAACCTCTTCCTCTGGGACGGGCCAGCCGTGGCCCGGACAAATCATTGGTTTCGCCATGTTCGCGGTTCCTCAAACAACGACGGTTGACACAGACGGTTGACAGTTCATTTTATGCTGTTTTTGTGCTCCTCTTCACTGCTGTTCCCCTCGACTTGCTCGGCCGATGTCCCCCTACCACAAAACTGTAAACCAACCTCGCCCCGCCCGCGTGTCCGCACATCCGTCTGCAAGCGGTATCCCCGTCCTCTTTGCAGATGAACAAACAGCTTGGCCGGTACGCCGGGCGGAAGCTGACGCTGCAATTCGCGGCGTGCGTTACGGGCCTCGATGGTGTTTCCAACCTTATGGCTGGCGCCCAGGATGCCGTCATTGCGCGCTGCCTTTGTGAAGTCGCGGGGGCGCAGGTCGGCCAGAATCTCAAGAAACCCCCATGACGATTCGGACAAGCGCCCGCCAAGTTCAACACCGTCCAACGTCAGCCGCCGCTTGGCCACATCGAGCACCTTTTGTACCGGCTCGCCGTCCCTGATTCGCGCCAGCAAGTCCTGGAACCTGTTGTGCCGCGCGGTCGTTTTGGGGATGCCGATTCCGCACGTTTCCAAAGCCCTTGGCAAACAATCCTGCGCCGGGCGCTCTTCTTGCCAATGACGAGAGAAAGCGCGCCACGGGCGCGGGAATGGCAGTTTGCGAGGCGATTTTCGCGGCCTTCATGCCTTGGCCCTCGCTGCCTCCACCATCGCCACAATGCCGGGTTGAAGTCCAGCCGGTACGTGTGGCCATGCGGCTATGATGCGCTCAAGGTTGATTTGCTCCGCGGGGGTTCTCAGTAGTCCACTCAGTAGTCCACAGTTTGTTAAATTCGGCTCAACGGCAGTTGACGACGTTTCACGGGGTGCTACGTTTTTACCTATGAGAATTGAGGAAACTTCAGTTTTTTCAACTTGGTTGGATTGCTCGTTTTTCCCCTCCGAAGCCGGGGGTTGCGAGTTCGACTCTCGCCGGGCGTACCACTCGGAAATGACAGGTTCCAAGCCATGAGAACCCCCAACTGGGTTCGCATCATCCCGATTCTGGCCTTGCCGGCCTTCTCCTTTTTCGCACGCGGGGAAGAGGGCCAGAAGCCTGAGGCCAAGGCTGACGCCGGAACGCAGCCCGCACCCTCGGCCGCAACCGGCCTGGTGTGGCCCAACCCCACGAGTTCAGCCAATTCGGACCCCTGGATTGCCGCGCACCACGATGAGCTCACGCAAATGCAGCCGCGTTTTCTGGTGGTCAACTTCGCCAACGGATTGGGCAAGGGGGGCTTGGACAACACGAGCGACGGACCAGTGGCCGAAGCCCAAGTGCGCGCCAAGGCGCAACATTTCCTGGACATGCTCAGCGCCGCGTCCAGCTATCAACCGCGCCTGCACCCGAACGCCAAACCGTTCCTGCACCCCCAACTGGTGAAGCTGGCCAACCTCCAGGACCACAACGGGCACGCCAACAGCGACCTCTTCCCGCGCGGGCCCGCTGATCCCAAGTCGGGATACCGCCAGGTCGGCTACAACAAGCTCTTCTCGGATGAGTATGCCCCGCACTGGGGTTTTCGCGACGGCGAGCGCTTTCTTACCCTGGGCGAGATCGTCAACCGCGGGCTGGTCAACGAGGTGATAATGGTCGCCAATCAGGTGGACGGCAAAGCGCCCAACCCTCCCGGCCAGGTGACCAACCACATCCTCGAGGTCGCTATGGTGGCGCAGGCCTACGACGCCAAGATGCAGCCCCTTGCCGGGGAGTACGTGAGGAACGGCGCGCACCATGACCGGCAGAAAATAGACATGGCCCAGGCCACGACCGAAGACGACAACTCCATGCCTTGGATCGGGCGCAGCCTGCGCATCTATTTCATGAACGTGAACCGCGGACCGGGATGTCTGCTGCACTCACTGGGGCACGAGTTCGAGTTCCGGTACAACCAGGCGCGCATCTACTCGCCCGGCAAGCCTTGGGACGGGGACTCGCCGCATCCTTGGCTGCAACCGTTCTTCCGCCGCTATGCCGATTTCGAGATGGACAAACGGTACGGCGCGCCCTTCAAGTCGCTGTACGAAGACGACCGCCCTGAGAAGTACAAATACGCCGACCCCTTGGATGGCGCCAACAAGACGCTGCTCTATCCGGCCTCCGAACACTTCCCGGCCGGCAAGATCCAAAGCTATGAACCGGTGGCCGGCAACGTACACTATCCCCCGGGCGCGGCCCACGGTTACGATTACCACCCCAAGGCAGCCGTATACTCAAGATGCGAGACCTTCATGAAGCCCGGAGAAGCGGCCCAGCCCTTCAGCATAAAGAACTACGCATACCTGAGCGGCGACCCCATGATAGACAAGGACGGCGGCGGGGATTTCCTCGTCTACTGGTACCAGAACATGCCGGGCTTGCAAAACGAAGCCCGGGATCCCTCCGGCCACCCCATGCGCAACTGGTGGGTCTTCATGTATTACTAGGCTTGAGACTTGGGGCTTGAAGCTTTAGGCTTCAGGTCCATTACCGGACTTGTGCCACGGATGTGGCCGCGCCGGCTGTTTGGCGCGGCCTCATCCGTGCCAGCCGCGGGTAGCACGGATAAGCCGCCGCGTTGCGGCGGCATATCCGTGGCACAACCCTAAAGGAGCCACCCATGCCCGAAGCCATTCCCGGCCGCATCCCCACCCTGCACGTCGTTGCCGACTCGCTGCCTCTGGCGCACTTCCGCGCCATGAAGGCCGTTTGGGAACACGGCCTGGCCATCCGCACGGAGTACGACCGCAAGGCAGACGGCGAGTATATTGACCCGCCCAGCCGCGATGCGCGGGTGCTGATCGAGATTACCGATCCGTTCGCGCAGCCGCGCTACCCGCCGGTGTCTTTCTGCGAGATCGGGACCTACATCGCCGAGATCATGGGGGCCAAGGACCACCTCGTGCTGCCCATCGGGACGCTGAAGGAAGCCATCGGCGGGGAACTGTCGGCGCATCAATGGCCTTACACGTACCACCAGCGCCTGGTGGCCCACCCGGATCTGGGCGGCTCCATCGTCAACCAGATTGAGCTGGCCGTGGAGCGCGTCGCCAGGACGCCCTATACGCGCCGGGCCGTGGCCACCACTTCCGTGCCGAACCTGGATCCGTACCTGAAAGAAGACGTGCCCTGTCTGCGCGAGGTCCAACTGCGCTGCCCCGAGGATGCCGCGGGCAACCTGGCCCTGAACGTTTCCACAGCCTGGCGCTCGCGGGACCTCTTCAAGGCCTGGCCTGACAACGTACTGGGCCTGACGTTCCTTTTTCAGGTGCTGGCGCAGCAGATCGAGGCCCGCGCGGGACGGCGCGCCAAACTGGGCAGCTACGCGGACTACTCCTTCTCACTGCACATCTACGGCCAGGATTTCAAACAGGTTGGGGGCGACAAGGGGCGCGGCCTGCGCAGCTTCTTCGACAACTTCGATGAGCGCAGCTACCTGGACCGTTCGCTGAGCAGCGAGGACGCGAAGGAGATGCTGGTCCTGCCCCAGCTCCGCGGCTTGCTGGCGCCGCAGCTTATGGAGCAGTGGCGTTTCCCGCCTCAGGCAATTGAGCTGCTCAAAGAGCTGATCGCTGGCATCGAGTCGGGGAAGTACACGGTCTAGCCGGGCTTCTAAACACAGAGGGCGCAGAGGCACATGGGAGCGCGGCGCGCGAAGATTTGAAACCTCAGTAGTACAGAGGACGCAGAGAACAAACACTGGAAACAACTGTAGATGCTTTCTTACGAACCCCTCTGCGTTCCTCTGTGTCCTCTGTGTTTAGAAATCCGGCCTAGTAGAGGAAGGCGCGGTATTCCTCGCGGGTGATCCAGCGTTCCTCGATGGCGCGTTCCAGCCCCAGCACTTCGGAATCCACGGCGGCGGTCTGGAAGACCCAGCTTCTGCCGGCGTGCCGAATCACCGTCGTGCCGTCGGTGCGGTCCTCGGCGTCCACCTGGACATAAATCGGGGTGAAGAGCAAGCGGTTGGCGCTCTCCACACGCACCCACACGCGCCAGATGCAGCCGCCATACTGCTGCCGCAGGGCATCCACTTCCTGCCGCCGCTGCGCCTCGCGGTCTACTTGCGGCTCCGGCTCCGGCTCCGCCTCCAGGTCATCGTCCGCAACCGGCTCGAGCTCCGGCGCCGGTTCAGGTTGACGCCGCGGGGGCGGTTCGGGTTGCGGCCGCCGTGCCGGTCCAGGCTGAGGCCGGGGCGCAGGGGCAGGCCCCTTCCTTGCCGCCGGCGCGGCGGGCGCCGCCGGTGCGGCCGGCATTCGGGGGGCCGGTTCGCGCCGCGACGGAAGCCGGTTGGGGCGGCGCTGGTCTGGCGCCGGTGCTGGTGCTTGGGGTTGACTGGCCATCTTCTCCCTCCGTCCCGCGTTCAACTTGACTGCCACATCTTACTTGACGGATACACCAATTCCAGGGAAAACGCACCTCCGCGCAGGCTTTTTGCCCGCGGGTGCGGCGCAGGCAAGAGAATTGGCGGGGCCACGACGCGGAGATCCGGTTCTTTGAGGATGCGCGAACTGTTCCGGCTACTGAAGCCGTATCTTGCCCTGCTCTCCCAGCCGGTCAAGGAGCTGTGCCGCCGTCGCCAAACCGACATGTAATTCCTTGATCAGCACCTCCGTGTGCACCCGGCCGGCGGCCCGCAAGGCTGCCTCGGCCTTCCTCAGCAGTTCTTCCGGGATGAACTCGTGGTGGGCGAGCGCCGGTCCGCTCTCCCCGGCGCGCGCCGCCTCCAACAGGCCCAGTTCCTCGATCCGCGCCATGATTCTGGCGGTGCTCTGGAGCGCGCTCTCTTCGGCGGTCCGCACCGCGATTTCGGGTTTCAGCGGCGGCTCGTACGGGTCGTCCAGGCCCGTGTAACCGGCCTTCTGGCCGGCGGCGATCTTGGCGCGGGCCTTGGCGTAAAGCCCTTTGAGGTCGCGGCGCTCGCACTCCTCCAGCGGGCAGTCGCAGTAGACCTCCACGAAATTGGAGGCGCCGATCAGCTTGCGATTCTCATCGCGTATGGCGCGGTACGGTGAAATGGCCGCCGCGATGGCCACTCCGCCCTGGCGCGTGACCAGGTGCGACACGAAGCCGATGCGGCGGATGTTCTCGTCGCGGTCTTCCTTGCTGAAGCCCAGGCCTTTGCTCAGGTACTGCCGGACGACGTCGCCATCCAGCAAAACCACATTGCGGCCCCGCGCCTCAAGCTCGCGCGCCACGGCAGCGGCCAACGTGGACTTGCCGGACCCGGACAGGCCGGTGAACCAGACGGTCAGACCTCGGTTGCTCATGTGGGCTCTTCTATCCAAGTGCGCCTCTGTCACAAGTCCAGAAACGGGGCGCAGCCAGCCTTGGGTGTGTTTCATCTCAGTTAGCCTGCGAAGGAGCCACGGGCGCCTTCGCCCGTGGCACGGCGGGCGAGGCGCCCGCCGCTCCTAACTGAAATGAAACACTCCCGCCAGCCTTACTGCGCAATCCCGGCTTTCTCACGTCCCAAGGTTGTGGTACGCTGCCGTCCGTCCTCAACAAGACAGGAGCCGCCCATGCGCACACAGGACCCGAAAGCCCATCGCACCGCGCGCTTGCTGCTCGGCTGCGGCCTACTGCTGGCGGCGCTTGCGGCGCACGCCGCTGAACCGGCAGCGCCGGCGCAACAGCAGGGACCCGCCATCCTCTTTGCCGGCTACCCGCATGCGCACTGCGGCCACGACATCGCGGCGCGCCTACAGAAGGATGGCTTCGCCGTCAACGCACTGGGCGGGCCGGGCCTCGAAGGCTCTCCGCTGACCTGGGAGCGCGTAAAGAAGTACAACGTCATCGTCGTTGCCGGCCTCGGGCTGTCGAATGCGGACTTCTCGCTTACCGACAAGAACAAGACGAACATCGCAGTGCTGCGCCAATTTATCGCCGCGGGCGGTGGCGTGTTCTGCGTCCCCATCTGGATGCAGATGGACACGCTGCTGCCCCCGCAGGAAGAGTTCCTGAAGCCGCTGGGTCTCGTGCCGCTCTTCCGCGACGTCGTCTTCGATCCGGAAAGCAGCGTGCGCGCCACGGCCTGGAAGCTCGACTTCGCTCACACGACGGCCCTGGCCAAGGACTCGCCGCTCACACAAGGCGCCACGTCGCTGTGGTATCCGGTGGCGACGCGCGCCGGAGGCCAGCAGCACACCACGACGTTCAAGATGGATGAGAACTGGACCGTCCCCGTCAGAGGCGAACCCACTTCGCTGTCGCGCGAGATCGCCTTCGACAAGTGGTGCAACCTTGACGAAGCGCAGAAGGGCGCCTACGACCACGACGTGCCGCTGCTGGCCTGCCGACAGGCGGGCAAAGGCCGCGTCGTCTGTTTCGCCATCACACCGGAGTATCTCTTCAGCAGCGTCGCGGCGACGACGCTCGAGGACATCGTGCTGAGCCGCGGCCTGCGCGGCACGCCCTCGCACGGCTATGCGTTGATCCGCAACGCGCTGCGCTGGCTCGCGGAACCCTCGCGCGCCGAAGGCGCCCTGGGCGGGGCGGCGATGGATGCGGGCCTGCTCAAGGACCCCGCCAAGACACAGTTCGGCAAGCCGCAGGACTGGGAGGCGAACATCAAGCTGCCCGAACCCGACCCTGCCTGCGCGGGTCTCATCGGCGCGCGGACGGCGTACTCATCGGGCAAGGGGACGATTGACGAATGGGCCGCCAAGGCCAGGGAGCAGCAGTTGTCGTTCGTCGTCTTCCTCGAGGAGTTTGCAGGGTTGACGAAGGAGAAGTTCGACAAGCTGAAGAGCGACTGCGCCAGGAACACTTCCGCCGCTTTCGCGGCCATCCCCGGCTTCACGATTGATGACGAGGTCGGCAACCACTACTTCTTCTTTGGGACGGCATTCCCCTATCCGGACAAGAAGTTGCTCTCCGACGACGGCAAGGTCCTTGTTTCATACGACGCCGAATTGAACCCGAAGAACCCACGCCTCAAGGGGCAGCTCGCTATGACCACGCTGACCTACGCCTACAGCACCGCGTCGTTCAAGCTCACGGCAGGCAACTATTTGTTCGGGAAGAGCGCCGCGCCGTTCGCCCACTTCTACAGCAACTGGGATGCGTGCGCCGTGATCGCCTGCCAGGCCGGCACGCTCCTTGAAGACGCGACGCAGCCCTATCTCAAGCTCGTGGCCGCCGGGCAGGGGCCGCTCCCGCTGGCGCTCTCTTTCTGTGACGATCCGGCGCAACTGGCCGCGGCGAACTGGCGCACGGTTGTACGCATGCCTAAAACCGCGGACACGGTCTCCGTCGTGGGCGGCCAGTTGGAAGGTGCGAGCAAGCTCGGCGCATATTTCAACACCTGGCACTTTTACCCGGACAACCCGACGCGCATCTACGTCACGTCCGGCCCGGAGATCGAACGCTGGAGCCAGGCCGGGCCGCGCGATTACGAAGGCAACAACCAGGGCGACTTCGTCCGGCAGGGCCTGCGCTGGAACGTGTACGGCAAAGTGAAGTCGGAGGCCGGCCTGCGCAGCGTCACGATTTACGACGGCCCCGGGTTGTTCCGGCGCTTCTTGCCGCAAGGCCAGAAGGCCTTTGAATTCGCGCTGCAGCTCACGCACGACAAGCAGCACAACCTGGTGCTGGTGGCGGAAGACGCCCACGGCGCGCGGGCCATCAGCGGCGAGCAGTGGGACCGCAATCATCGGCTCGAAGAGTTCAACTGCTCCGACCGCAACAACCAGCTTTCCTATGGCTACCTCACCTCCAAGGATGGCTACGGCCTGATGCTCGGCGGCAACCAGCGCCTGGCCACGCCGAACAAGCGCCTGGACGGCCGCGAGATCTCGCCGTCCGGCACGTTCAAGAATGACAGCCTGCTTGGCGCGCCCGCTTTCGATGGCGCGGCCGGCGGCGAGCCGGCGTTCTTCGCGCCCATGAATCTACTCGCGAAAGAGAAGGAGCTTGTGTGCCCCTCCGTGTGCGAGGCCACGCGCCTGCTGCACACGGGCGACGTGCACATCGGCGAGGGGCGCTACGAACACAACTTTACGGACGGCATTCAAGTCGCCAACGTGTGGCACACGCTATGGAAGACGGAACCGGCGCAGGATTTCTCCGTCGTCTGGCGGCAGCATTTCCTCAACGTTGATCCCGACAGTCCGCTGGCCGTCTTCCTGTGGACGCTGCGGATCAAGCTGCTCCGCGACATCCCGAACAACGGCGTCTTCGCCGGTTTCGTGCGCGGCAGCGAGGCGCGCCTGTGGCTGCTGCGCGGCGGTGACGGCCGCTCGTACGCGGGCACCTATGAAGATACCGCGAAATCGTCCCGGCGGACGCTCACGGTCCCCTTCGGTCCCGGCACCTGCGCCGCAGCGCTCGATTCGCCGCTGGGCGGGACGGCGGTGTTCCCCATGAGCGCCGGCATGGAGGCAACGCTCACTCTGCCCACTAGGGAATCCCACAACCTCGCCTTCGCCCTCCCCGCGGCGGTTACGCCACAGAAGGCGGGCGAGGAGGCGGAGGTTGCGTTCCTTCTGGTCGGCATTCCGAGAGCGACGGAGCGCACGAAGAACCTGCCGGCGCCGACGACGGAAATTGTCGAGCGTTTTCGCAGCGACTTCGGTATGAGCGGGGAGCGGCCGGCGTACACTGTGGACTGCGCGGCCGGGAGCGTGAGCGGCCAGCACTACATACTGGATGTGGACGGCAAGAGCGGGAGCTGTTTCTCGGGCACGCTGAAAGGCGACCTCATCTCCAGCCTGCCCATTCGCGTGTCCAGCCTGAACGACAGGTGGAGCGCATATCTCTTGGACCGCGGCCAGAAGAAGGCGCGGCCCGTCGGCGTCTTCGAGAACAAGGCCTGGGCCGTCGTGTGCTTGAAGGGCAACCTCGACGTCTTTGTCGGCCACCCGGTCGTCTGCGACAAGCCCGAACTCTTCATCCAGGTTGCCCAGACGGGCGAGAACGCCTGGGCAGTGGAGGTCCACAATCCTACCGACGCCGCCGTGCGCACGACACTGAAGAGGAACCCGCACTTCGATCCCCTGAAGGACA
Organism: Planctomycetota bacterium; assembly: GCA_050010835.1. Lineage (GTDB taxonomy): Bacteria > Planctomycetota > SZUA-567 > H5-PLA8 > H5-PLA8 > JAPLOD01. The sequence continues at coordinate 1,437 of JBEKKG010000150.1, read as the reverse complement.
AAACGTTCAATGAGGAAACGATTGAGCTGCCTGCGGGGCAGTCCGTGTTCAAGACGCTGTAGGACGACGCTTGCCCTCAGGACGCCCTGGCGCCCGGTCTGTACGGCCTCCTGGACCGCGGCGGGCCGAAGATCTCGTGCAGAACCATAGCTTGGCGCGCCGCGTCCTGCCTCTGCTCGGGTGCGGCCTGAAGGAGCGCGTTCAGCAGGCCCGCGATGCCCGGGGGCAACCCCGCGGCCTGTGCAACGGCACTCTTCGCCGGCGCGGCAGCCGCTTCCGCCGGCGCGACGAGTTCGGCTATGCCGGTTACGCCGGCAACACCCGCCAGCGCGGCAGAGGCCGGCGGCGCGGCCTCCGCTGAGACTTGTTCGGCCGCGGGCTGGAGCGCGGTAAGCGCCTCGCCCATCGCCACGTCAGAGTACAAAGGCGTGGCCTCCAAAGGCGCGGCCGGCGGCGCCGAAGTCAACTCCTGGGCAGCAGGCTGCAACATTTCCGGCTCGGGGCGGCTGGCGGCACGGCTCCGCTCCGCCCGTTTGCGCTGTCCTGCCCTGGTGACGGGACGTGGCTGAGGTTGGCTGGGAACCGGCGGGGGACCAGGTCTGGGCAGAGGCGGCGGCCCGGCGGTCTGGCCCCTTCTCTGCGCGGCAGCCTGGCGGACCTCCTCGAGTATCTCCTCCAGAGTCTTGGCTTGGGCAGGCGGCTCATCGCCGTACTGGTACGGTCCGCGCTGGTTGCTGGACTGGGTGGGCGGCATGGGGCGCTTGGGGCGCAAGGTGTCGTCAGACTCAGTCGTGTCGCCGAAGAGCGCGCGCAACAAGCCCACAACCAGATCAATCAACAGATCCATCGTTGCCAACCTCGGGCATTAGGCATTAGGCTTTAGGCATTAGGGTTGAAGTGACCTGCGCTGGCCGCCCAATGTCCAATGCCTAATGCCTAACGCCTAATGCCTGATGCCTAGATGTTGCCGGCCTTGCCGCCGCCGATCTGTTGCCGCATGTGCGTGTCGGCGAGGACATTGCGCAGATTGTAGTAGTCCATGACGCCCATGTGGCCGCTCCTGAGCGCCTCGGCCAGGGCCTTGGGCACTTCGGCCTCGGCCGCCACGACCTTGGCGCGGTTCTCCTCGACGGCCGCCTTCATTTCCTGTTCCAGCGCGCGGGCCATGGCGGCGCGCTTTTCGGCTTCGGCGCGCGCCATGCGCATGTTGGCCTCGGCCTGGTTGGCCTGCAATTCCGCCCCGATGTTGCGGCCCACGTCCACTTCCGCGATGTCAATGGAAACAATCTCGAAGGACGTCTGCGTATCCAGGCCTTGCAGCAGCACCTTCTTGGAAATGCGGTCGGGGGTCTCCAGCACCTGCAGGTGCGTCTCGGTCCCGCCGATGGCCGCGACGATGCCCTGCCCCACGCGCGCGATGATGGTCTCTTCAGTTGC
>JBEKKG010000149.1:0-11105 GCA_050010835.1 Planctomycetota bacterium | reverse complement strand
GGTGGATCTGGGTGTCGTGCACCTGGCCGTCAGACGGGGCCGCTTCATGTTCAATTTCCCGCGCCCGTCGAGCTTTGGCCCCCTGGACCGGCTGAAGAGCACCTTGGTAGAGGGCAACCCCGGCGCCAAGGCTCGCTACAGCAACCTCAAGTTGGGCGGCACCGCTGTGGCCCAGCAGGGACCGCCGCCCTGGCAGTTCAGCTTCCTGGTTGAGTTCCAGTCGAAGTCCACCCACCTGATTCAGCGTGTGCGTTACAGGTACACAGTTGTGAACCCCTAGCCCGGATTTCTCAACGCGGAGGACGCAGGAGGATTTTGAATTTTCGATTTTCGATTTTCGATTGCAGCGCCGGACGTGTTAAAATCGAAAATCGAAAATCGGAAATCTAAAATTCACAATGGACACCCCCAAGGAACCATCTTTCGAGCAGTCGTTGGCGGAGCTGGAGGAGCTTGTCGCCAGGCTGGAAGCCGGCAATGCGCCTTTGGACGAAAGCTTGGCCCTCTACGAGAACGGGGTGGCCGCTTTGAAGCGTTGCCACGCCGTTCTGGACAAAGCCGAAAAGAAAATCCGCATGTTGGTGCAGCAGGCGGACGGGGGCGCCGCGCTGCGTGAGATCGAGTTGCCGCGGCCCGCCCAAGGCGCAGACCCGGTCGGCGGCGTTCCGGCCGGGCTTGAAGTCGGTCCGGCCGGCGGCGCGGGCGGTGTGGTGGCGGGCGAGCAGAAGGCCGGGACGGAGTCACGCAAGGCCAGGAAGCGGCCGGGCATTGACACACAGCCGCCCCTGCGCAAGAATGGGGGCGCCCCTGAGGAAACAGGTCAGCGCCCGGAGAACCCGCGGGGAGGCGCCGGAGGATCACTGTTTGGCGGCTCGCAGTAAGACACAAACGGAAGGTGGCGCCCACGCCGCTGTAGCGCAGACTTTTCTCGAGGCGGCGCGCCAGTTCGTCAACGGGCGGCTGGACGAATTGTTGCCCGGCCCGCGGACCACTCCAGCCACCCTCCACAAGGCCATGCGCTACTCTGTCTTCGCCGGCGGCAAGCGGCTGCGCCCGGCGTTGGTCCTGGCCGCGGCTGAGGCCGTGGGCGGCGCTCCTGAGGATGCGGCGCCCGCGGCCTGCGCCGTGGAGCTGGTTCATACCTACTCGCTGATCCACGACGATCTGCCGGCGATGGACGATGACGATCTGCGGCGCGGCCGGCCTACCTGCCATAAGGTTTTCGGCGAAGCCCTGGCCATTCTGGCGGGCGATGCCCTGCTGACCAGGGCTTTCGAGATCCTGACGCTGACCCCGCGTCTCGAGGCCGTGCCGGGGCTCGTGCGGGCCTTGGCGCAAGGCGCCGGCACCCAGGGCATGGTGGGCGGGCAGGTGCTGGATCTCCAAGGCGAAGGCCGGCCGGCGACGCGCGCTTCCGTGCTGGCCATTCACCGCTGGAAGACCGCGGCGCTGATCGCCGCGTGTTGTGAAGCCGGGGCGCTGGCCGGCGGCGCGGCCCCCAGGGAACTCGCAGCTCTCGTGGAATATGGCCGCAAGATTGGTCTGGCTTTTCAAATTGTTGACGATATATTGGATGTGACGTCGTCGCCGGAGACGCTGGGCAAGACTCCGGGCAAGGATGTGCGGGCGGGCAAGGCAACCTATCCTGCGGTGCTGGGTTTGAGTCAGGCCCGGCGCGAAGCGGAGCGGCTCAGGAATGCCGCGCTTGCGGCTTTGGCAGTCTTGGGGCCGCGCGCCCGGACACTGCAGGCCCTGGGGCGTTTTGTGGTTGAACGGCCGTCCTGACCCGGGCCAACGGATTTGAACAGCGATGGGTGATCCAGTGGCGTTGCCTCATCGAGGCGCCTCTTCGGCGGACGCTTTTCTCAAGCCTTTGGGAGAAGTGGTGCACAAGGCCGGCGCGGCCGTGGGGGCTGAGCGGCCTATCGTCCCGTGTCCCATCGCCCGGCCGTTCCTGGAGCACCTCCGGGGTCCCGAGGACGTCAAGAGAATCCCCGCCGTGTACCTCGGGGAGTTGGCCATTGAAATCCGGGAGCGGATTGACGAGACGGTCCAGCGCACCGGCGGGCACTTGGCGTCCAATGTCGGCATCACCGAGCTTACGGTCGCGCTGCACCGCGTCTTCGACTTTTCCCAGGACAGGCTGGTATTCGACGTGGGCCACCAGGTCTATGCGCACAAGCTCTTGACCGGCCGCTACGCCCAGTTCCACACGTTGCGCCAAAGGGGCGGCATCTCCGGCTACCCCAATCCCCACGAAAGCGCTTACGATTTGTTTATGACCGGCCATGCCGGCTGCGCGGTCAGTTCGGTGCTGGGCTTGGCCATAGGCGATCACATGCAGGGCAAGCCAGGCCAGTGCGTGGCCGTGGTTGGCGACGGCGCCTTCACGGCGGGGATGGTCTTTGAGGCCCTGAACCACGCGGGCGGTGCAAAGGAAAACGTCCTCGTCGTCTTCAACGACAACGGCTGTTCGATCAGCCCTACCACCGGGGCGCTTTCAGCCACCTGCTCCGACATCCGCGCGATGCACTTCTTCAAGGAATGGCGCGCCAGGGGCAAGGGGTTCCTGGAGAAGATCCCTTATGTCGGCAAGGACGTGGAGCGCCTGACGGAACAGGCCCTGGACGCCATCAGCCGGGCCACGCATGCCCCCGGAGCGATTTTCCTGGACTTGGGCTTTCAGTACTTTGGTCCGGTGGACGGCCACGACATAGACGCGCTGGTCCGCTGGCTGACCGAGATGAAGTCGCGCCCAGGCCCCAAGCTGTTGCACGTCGTCACCAGGAAAGGCTATGGCCTGCCTTGGGCCGCCAAGGACCCCACCAAATGGCACGGCGCCAGACCATACGAGGTGGACGGTGAGGAGGCGGATTTTCTCGCGGGCGCCCCAGCGCCGCCATCCTATACGAAGGCCGTCAGCGAGGTCCTCATCAACCAGGCACACGCGGATGAGAAGATCGTCGCCATCACGGCGGCGATGCCGGACGGCACGGGGCTGGCCAGCTTCCAGAAGGTCTTCCCCAAGCGCTATTTCGACGTGGGCATCTGCGAACAGCACGCGGTCTGTTTTGCGGCCGCGCTGGCCAAGAGCGGTTTGAAGCCTGTGCTCTGCGTCTACTCCAGTTTCCTCCAGCGCGCCTTCGACCAGCTTATGCACGACATTTCGCTTCAGGACGGCCTGGCTGTCCTGCTCTGCATTGACCGTGCCGGCCTGGTGGGCGATGACGGCCCCACGCACCACGGCGTGTTTGACATCGCGTGCCTCCGCGCGCTGCCGCACTTTGTGCTGGCTGCGCCCAAGGACCAGCTTGAGGCGGAGGCCCTGGTCAAGTGGGCGCTCGGTTCCGGGAAACCCGTGGCCTTGCGCTATCCGCGCGACAACGTCCCGGCCATGCCGTTGAGTTCCCCGCTGCTGCAACCGGACGGCAAGAGCCCGGACCAATCTTGCGAGGCGCTCTGCCAGCCCATCGAGCTGGGCAAAGGCGAGGTCCTCCTGCGCGGTGAGAAAGCGGCCGTGCTGGGCTATGGCGCGACGGTCACCCAGGCTATGGATGCGGCCGCGCTGCTCAGGCAGCGCCACGGCCAGCGCATCACTGTCGCCAATGCGCGTTTCTGCAAGCCGCTCGATGCCGGCCTGCTGGCCGAGCTGCTGGCCGGCCATGAGCGCCTCATCACGGTGGAAGACCACGCCCTGATGGGCGGCTTCGGGTCGGCCGTCCTGGAGGAAGCGAACCGCCTGGGCCTCGACTCCCGCAAGCTCGTGCGCCTGGGCATTCCCGACCGTTACATCGAGCATGGCACGCGCAAGTGGCAGCTTGCCCAGTGCGGCCTGGATGCAGAAGGGATTGCCAAGGCCGTGCTGGGGTAACGGCAACGGAATTGAAAACTGCCCGCCAGCGCGCGCAGTATAACTGGCAGATTACACTTGGTATAAGTCGCGGAACCACCGCAGAAAAGGTTCGGCGCACGTAGACCTGGGGTCAAGGCACTGCGCTGTGATCGCGGTGCCAAACGGTAGCCCGGCTGGATCCTGCCATGCAAGCCACGCATGTATTCGAGCTTTGTCGAAATGTGCCGCCTTGAAGGGCGCCCCCTTTGCCTTTGCCTCGTTGGTGGCGGATTCGGCGTGCGCCCAAATGTTAGCCCGATCAAGCGGTACAAGGTGGCCGAGGAAAGTCTCAAGCATGCCTGGGGGAGTATTGTCGGGCATAATCCAGACACCGAGCCGGCGTTGGCCATTTTCAGAGATCAGGCCCTCGCCGGGCAGAATTTCCGGAAGGCAGGCAAACTGTTTGGCACATAGCGGCCGTAGCTGATCCCAACGCCTTGACGCAGATTCATCAGCGTCCACAAGTATGCCCAAGACCGCGGCATCAGAAGCCTTTAATTGCGCGGAGACGTATGCGGGCGCGAGCAGGTTCGGGACGCCCTCGTAGCACTCGACCTTCACAGGCCACTCCAGCGGGTCTTCTGGCCAGCTTATATAGGCTTTGACCAAGTTTATCACGGAGTATTGGTCATCGCGCCCTTCAACCAGCAGTTTCTTTTTGGTCATCGAATTTCAATCCGATGTTGTGCGGCACTTACGAACTCCGCTTCTGTAAACGCAACCGCCTGAGTGCCACGTTCGATCCGTTGGATGCTAACCTGATTTGCATGAGCACACAAAGAGGCGGACTTGGTGCAAGCGGCCGCCAGGCTGCTCACACAGTCGTAACTGTGGGTCGTTGCGAAAACTTGGACGTCGAATTGAGTGGATGCGCCGATTATCATCTCCCACATTTGGGTCATCACCGTGTAGTGAAAACCTGTGTCTATCTCATCCACAAGCAAAACACCGTTCTGTGCCCGGATGACTGCCATTGCCAGACAGAGAATTCGCCACATGCCCTCGCCCATGCTGCCGATGGGGACTGGGAGCTCACTCCTCTTGCACTTGACAATGACTCCGCCGCGGCTTCCAGGATAACGCTCCCCGCCGACTACCCGGAAGGCTTCCAAGTCGGGTTGGAGAATCTGAAGGGCTTTCACAATGCGGTCTTCTTCCGGCCGGAGGGCAATTTTCGCCCAGTTGCTGAGGACGTAGTCTGCAGAAACAAAATCTGTTGACAAGAACTGTACGTTGCCAAGGTCAGTGGTGCGTCTTCGGGCGTGAATATCGCGCATAATTTCATCGGCGGAGAGGCCACCGCGGGCTGTCAAGCGAAATGTCTTAACGGGGGGCGCAGGGTCGCCGCCCACGGCTATGGAGAAGCGGCCGAATAGGGGTTCGTCGGATGGATCGCGTTTTGGCGCGTGGTCGGCAGCGTCATGTTTAGTTTTTTCCACAACAGTGTAACTAATCCATCGCTCACCGATGGAATTCTTGGATTCTATTCGGAAAGTGGTGCCGAGTTCCATCTCGTGGCCAAGAAACAAGTGGCAGATGTCGGCCTCCGCGGCTGTCCTGCTGACATACCTGTCAGGTTCGTCGGGAAACCATCGCTCGCCGCGTTGGGCTAAAGCCTGCCAAATCGCAGAGGGATCACCGCTTCCGCAAAGAAGCCGGACAGCCTCGAGCACGGAAGTTTTGCCGCTATTGTTCGTACCGAGGAGGAGGTTCACCCGTGCCAGGCCTGGCACTTTGTAATCCGCGAAGCCACGATAGCCCTTAAGCGTCAGTTCATGAATCATGGTGTGTCTCGGCCCCCTTGCCATCATTATAGCGGTGGGCGCTTACAGGGCAAGTGTGAAGGGTGGGTGGGCGCCGTCTACGAAAGGAATCGGATCACAGCTCGCCCTTTGTTTCGGGTGCAACCGGTCCCGGTAGTTTGAGATCGGTGCCTTTGCTTCCACTTGCTTCCAGCGGCGGCAGCCCTGCCAGTTCCAGAATCTAGTGGATCACCTCGCCCTTCGTCGCGTCGCCGGGCACGTCCAGGAGCTGAATGCTTGAGACGGTCCGCATGTTCTTGTGGTCCACGAAGGTCCAGACGACTTTCTTCTCCGGCGTCACTTCGATGATGTGCACCGGGGCGCCGTCATTGTTGTGGCCGACCCAGTTGGTCATGACGGTGTTGCCGTTGGGCAGGCGCTGGAGGCCGGTCATGAACTTCAGGATGATGCCGGGCAGGTCGCCGTTCTTGACTTCCCAGACAGGCTTGCCTTCCTTGTCCGCCTCGAAGATCCTGTTGCCGCCTTTAGCGTCGCCGCAGGCAATGAGGGTGTTGCCGTTGGGCAGGCGGATGCAGCTATGCGGGCCGCCGGCCGCGGGGATTTCCAGGACCACCTTGCCGTCCGGGTCGTGCTCTTTCACCACGGCCGCGGCGTAATACGCGACCAGGTAATTGCCGTTGGCCAGACGGCGGGCGTTGCGGATGAAGGGGTGGCCGCCGTCCTTGCCTTCGGGCAGGAGCTTGACCTCCTTGACGATCTTGCCGTCCGGGGCGACCTCCAGCAGCTTCCCCGAGTTGCACTCGCCCACGAAGGTATTGCCGTTCGCCAGGCGCTGGCAGGCGTAGATTTCGCTCCTGACCTGTTCGGTGTGGGTGGTGCCGTCCTTGGCCTTGCGCTCAACGCTCATTGTTGAGCCTTGGTACTCGAAGACCGTCTTCTTATCGCGCGTCACTTCTCTGACGCCGTGACCGGTGACAAAGAGCAGATTGCCATTGGGCAGGACCCAGAGGTCGTTGCAGGATGGCGCAGGGCACTCCCACTCGACCTTCCCTTCCGGCGAAACGATGAAGACTTTGCCCCCGCTGTAGTCGGCGCAGGCGAAAGCATGGCCTTTGCCTTCCTGCACTGCCGTGATCTCTTCGGCGCAGGCCACGAGTGCCACAGTTGCGGCCAGTACGACACTGATTCCAATTACTTTCATCTTGGGTCCTCCTTTCTGATGAATACCACGGGAAGGCTGAGAGTGCGGCAGATTTTCGAGCGTCTGTTCCTCTTATTCCTATTGACTTATTCCCGTCAAATCATATTATATACATCTGGATAGTAGGGATTATCTTCGCGCGTTGTTGGCTGACGCCGAGGAGAATCGCCGCAGTTGGTGTAGCGGACGGGAGGCGCGGGCATGGAGTCACGCAAGAGGAGCATTCTCAAAGCACTGAGTTGGCGTCTCGCGGCGTTCGTCATCACGGCGACGGTGGTGCAACTGATGACGGGGCGCCTGGAACTCGCCGCCGGCGTGGGTCTCGCCGACACGCTTGTCAAACTCGGCGTCTTCTACTGGCACGAACGGCTGTGGAATCGCATCGAGTTCGGGCGCACACACGGGCCGGATTACGAGATCTAGCCTGGATTTATCAACTGCGGTGCAGCCCCCACCACCCTGCGGGATTCCCGAAACGGTGTCCCAAAAATCCCGGTAGAATTACCACTGTGCGGGCATGTAGCGCCCCACGTCGTCTTTCGTGATCACGTGTTTGGGCAGATAATAGACCGTCCGGTTCAGGGGCTTGCCGTTGAACCAATCCACCGCGAGTTTCATGGGCAGCGCACCGTCCGCTTCCGCTGACTGGTACGTGACGGCGTGCAAGCGGCCCTCGTTGATGAAATCCATGCCGACTTTGCTGTTGCCAGCCGCGACTCTGATGAGGTCTTCCCGCTTGGCGTTCTTGACCGCCTCGTTGATTCCGATCTGTACGCCGGAGTCGTCGGCGCTGACGATACCTTTCAGCTCTTTTCCATACTTGGTGAGCCAATCGCCAACAACTTGGGCACTCTTTTCGGCTTCCAGCATCGTGGTCTGTTTTTCGAGCACTTTCATCTTGGGCGCGATCTTCTTCAGTTCTGTTATCACGCTGTAGGTGCGTGAGAAGAACGGAGACCCGCCCGGCATATGCTGAACGACGCAGTAGCCGCCCTCGAAGTTCATGCGCTTGGCGAATTCACGGGCCAGCATCCTGAACTGGCCCCAATCGTCCGGTCCTGTCCAGGCGAGCAGATACGGCATGCCCTCATCCACTGGCATGAGATTACTGGCGATTGTGGGAATGCCGGCTTGATTCAAACGGCGCAGCATGGGCACCACGGACTTGGCATCCACCGGAAAGATGATCACGAGATCGGGCTTCTCGTTGATGGCCTGATCCACCTGTTGCGACTGAATGTTGACATCCGCATTGCCCGCGGTGAGCGTCTTCAACTCAATGCTGTAAACGTCCGCGACCTTCTTCATCCCTCTGGAATATGCAGTCGTGTACGGGTGGTCCATGTGCCGGAGGCAGACCACCTTCTTCCCTCGCGCGCCGTTGGCCGGGGACGGGACCGGATTGATTCTGGTGCAGCGCCAGCCGGCATATTCGAGATCGTACCAGCGCCCGGCATCGTCTTCGGGCAACGCCAGCGGATCGAAGGGCCGCTGCGGCGGGGTCAGCGGAGAAGTATCAACAATCAACAACGGTTGGTTGTCGTCGGACTTCAATTCCGCCGCCAGACGATCCTGGCCGCTGGATTGCGGCGTGGCGCTTGTGCCGGACGTCTGGCTGTTCGTCGAGGTGCCCGGCGCCTGTGCCATTTTTACGGCGTGCTGCCGGGAAAGGAGGAACATGGCGCAAATCGCCACCAGTGCAACACAGCCCGCGATCGTGACGCAAGCCAGGGCCAACGAATTATCCTTGCGCTCCGTGCTGCCTTTCGCCGTATCTTGCCGCGCCCATCTCTGCTTCAGCAACCCGGCCACCTCGGGCATCAGCGCACGCCGCTGACCGCGCAGTGCTTCCCGCTTGCGAAGTGCGTACGCATCAAACACGATGACAAGCGCCAGCACCACGCCGCTGGCCAGCAGGTGTATTTCGTGGCCGGCGCCGCAACAGTCCAATCCCTTGGTCAACGCAGTCAGGGCGAGCAGTGCAATGCCGGTCTGCAAGAGACTGCCTTGGCCGCCCTGCATCGCGGTGCCACCGACGATCGCCGCGGCCACAATCAGCATCAGCGAGTTGTCGCCCAAATAGGGATTTGCACCGGCCGCGCCGATCGCGACGATGGAACCGCCCAGCGCAGACAGGCTTCCGGACAGGGCAAAGGCGCTGACGGTGTACCAGGTGACATTCAGTCCCGAGTACCAGGCAGTTTGGCGGTTGCCTCCGAGAAGATAGAATCCCCGCCCCCAAGGCGTTTGCGTTAGAGCGACGGACAGCACTGCCACGACGCCGAAAGGCAGAAGAATCTCCGGTGGCACTCCCAGCACGAGTGGCCGTTGACACCAATCGGCCACCTCGAACGATCTGGCGAGAATAGTGCCACTGCGGCCGTAGATGAAGACGATGTTGCGCACCATGATCATGCTGCCGAGAGTGACGATGAAGGAGTTGATCTTGGCGACGGCCACCAGAACGCCGTTGCATGCGCCCAATGCCGTCCCGCTGAGAAGCGCGACAGCGCAACTGCCGGCCAGGCCCAGACCCGGCTCCAAGCCGATGGCCAGCATGCCGCCCAGCGTCATTATGGCTCCAACCGACAGGTCAAGTTGGCCCGCGATCATGACAACTGTGAACCCGGCCAAGGCTGGTATATTGGTGGCCGCAGCCTTGAAGATGTTGCGCAGGTTGCCTGTGGTCAGGTAATTGGGAGCGATAACAGACATCGCAAGCGAAATGCCGATGAGGAGCAGATACACGCGATAGCGGTATGCAAGTGCGGCTGGCGAGGCGGCGGCGCGAGGTTCAGGCATCGTCGAGCCCCGACTTTCTGCGCGAGAATGAGTTCACGCCGACCACAAGAATGAACACCGCGCCGATGACCAGGTTTTTCTGAAAATCGCCGATTACAAACTCGCCTATACGCACCAGCGACATGACTTTATTCAGCAGCGCAATGACCATGACGCCGCCGATGACGCCAGCCATGGTGCCCCGGCCACCGGCCAGGGTCATGCCTCCAACGACAACGGCGGTGACGGCCTGAAAGTCATAGTCCTTGCCGATGTAGTGCGCACCTACCTTGTTGAAACTGGTGAGCAGAATGCCGGCCAGAGCGGATAAGGCCGACGAGATCACAAAAGCCAGTGCCACAATGCGCCGCACCTCAATGCCCGTCATGCGCGCGGTGTCGTAGGCAGCTCCGGTGAGCTTGAGCTTCAAGCCGTAGCCGGTCCGGCGCAGCACGAAATCTGCCGCAAAGGCAATGGCCACGAACAGCACGAATGGCAGCGGCATAAGACCGAAGACCTCAACGTGATACAGTTCCAGGAACGCGCGTCCGACGGCAGTGCCGGCATCCGGGTATACCTGCTTGCCGCCATAAACGATGCGGATAACACCGAAGAGCACCGACATCATGGCCAATGTCCAGATGATCGGATTGAGTTTCAGGTAGCCGACTGCAAAGCCATTGAGGGTGCCGACGGCCATTCCGGTCAGCATCCCCGCGGCGATGGCCGTCCACAATCCGTACGGCAGCACGGAGACCGTGACAATGCCCGACAAAGCCATGATGCCCGGAATTGAGAGATCCACATAGTGCCGGCTATAAGTGATAAAGGCGGCTCCTACGCAAACGATGCCGAGGATCATTACGTCGCGCAAGAGATTAAGCAGGTTGTCCTGCGTCAGGAACTTAGACGAGATCATGCAGCCCACCACGAAGAGCACCGCCACCAGTACGTAGACCCCTAGCGCGCTGAGCGTTTGGTGCAGGCGTTCTCGCCGGCGCATACGAGTGGGTTGGGCCGTGGCGCTCATGCCGGGATCGCTTCCCCCTCTCCGTTGGCGGCCAGCAGCATGGCGGCTTCGGTGGCCTGCTCCCGATGCATCTGCCCGACGACACGACCCTTGCGCATGACGAGAACACGGTCCGAGAGCGCGACGAGTTCTGGCAAGTCTGAAGAGATCAGGAGCACGCACTTGCCGCTGTCGGCAACGCGCGCGATGGCCTCATGGATCAGCGCCTTGGCGCCCACGTCCACTCCGCGCGTGGGTTCGTCCAGCACCAGGACTTCCGGCGTGGTCGCAAGCCATTTCGCGAGCAGCACCTTTTGCTGGTTGCCACCTGAAAGATTGCCGACGATGTACTCCGGATCAGGCGGGCAGATTTGCAGTGTCGCTGTCAGGCGTTTAAGCAATTCGCGTCCCGGCCTGGGCCGGTAGACGCCGGCGCGGCAATGGCGCCGGAGCACTGCG
>JBEKKG010000148.1:0-11108 GCA_050010835.1 Planctomycetota bacterium | reverse complement strand
CACCGCGTCGGCGATCTCCTGCATTTTCTTGGTGCCCAAATCCGCGCCGCGAATCTGGTACATGAGCATCAGCGCGTAACCCAGCCCCGCGAAGGCGATGCACAGCGTCACAAACAGAGCGATCCTCTCGCCATCCGAGAACAGGGGCTTGCCCGTGCCAGGTTCAGGCGTCGTGTCCATGAACTTGAACCAGACAAAGGGCTTCTCCACGGCAGCAGCGACCGCGGCTGCGGCTGCCGGCTTCTCTTCTTCCGCCAACACCCCGCGCCCGTTCAGGAACGTGGGAAGCTGGAACAGGAGCACAAAGACGCCTGACAGCACACAGGCCGCCAGCCACTTGTGCCTGCTCACAAAACTGCCTCTTGCAACACGCATTCAGTTACCTCCACTCAAAGCGCGGCCCCTACCCAGCACTCAGTATTTAGTACTGAGTCCTCAGTAGAAACCCGCAACCAGAAACCAAGTCCCCTCCGTCCCGCCGTCCCCCGCCAATGAATGGATTGGCGCTGGACATGCGGAAGCCGGAATCCCGCCGCGACAACTGTTCCTTGCGGTACACCGAGGATAGCAGAGTGGCTCTTTCTTTCTAGGCCATAAACGTGGATTTAACCTCTTGCTCACCTCGTCTTCTTCCCCGGCCCGCTCACCTCGATTACCTCAATGCTGTGAAAGACGAACACGGTTGCGTTGGTCAAAAGCCCCAGGATCGCCGGGTCGCGCAAGACCGCGTCACCAGCATTACTCATGTCCGTGTAATCCGTCTTCCATTGAGAAACGCACTGCCCGTTCACAAGAGCCTTGAGGCCATCATTACGGACTTGAACGCAGGCCGTGCAACGCTGCCCCGTGGGGAGGCCGGCGCTGACTTTGGTGGGGTTCACATTGCCTTTCTGCCCCCGGACGAGCTCAAAATACATGAGGTTGCCATAGCCGCCCATGACCCAGACGAACGAGCGGCCTGATTTCGCGAGGGTCAGCGCTACCCCACCGTTCCCTTGCACCTTCGTGAATGAAACGCGGAAGTCGTATTCCTCGGGCGGGCGGTAGGGAATCTCGATGAGGGCCATTGGCGTCCCGTCTGAAACCAATCCCCCTGGCGCAACCTTCCAGACCCCACGCAGCGGGTCTTTCTGAGGATCAATGAGTGGCAGCAGGTTGACTGTCTTCCCGGCGTCCTTGGCCAGCGTGCCCGCGCCCTTCTCCGGCTTGGCCTTGACCTCCAGGCTGCTGCTGGCCAGCCCGGCCTTGTCCTTAATGCCATCCCCGGCTACCTCGACCTTCTGTCTTATGTCCTTGAAACTTTCCTTGGCCAATCCGAGCTCGTGCCCGCCCAGGGACAGTTCAACCGTACACGGTGTTAAGGTGAACTTGCCGTCGGCGTTGCTGGCGCGCTTCCCGTCAACGAAGACCTGCCAGCCCTCCTCAAAAATAATGTCTATGCCAACAGTCGCGGCTTCGAGCTTGACGGTTTCCGGCTTCGCGATGCCTTTCCCGTCAACGTCCACGGGGAGGAACGCAGGCTTGTAGCCCTGCAGCCGCAGTCCCAACGTCTGCCGTCCCAGCGGCAGTTCGACGACAGCGGGCGTCTGCTTCTTCGTGTCCATAGCCGCGGCGCCTGGCGTCACCAGGCATATCATCGCCCCGGGCGGCTCGGATTTGACGAACACCTTGCCGTCAGTGGGAGCGGGCTTGTACTCCGCCAGCTTCGCCTTTTCTCCAACCTGTTGCATGGCCTTCAAACAAAGGTCAATGGCCTTGCGGCCTGCGTCAGTGTCCTTGAAACGGTCGCCGACCTCGAAGTACCTGATCGCCACCAGCAGCGGATCGCCGGCGTGGCCCTTGGCGAACTCAGCGGCGCGCTCAAACCACTTTTGCGCGTTGCCGGGGTCCACCGGCTTCGCAGCCGTTTCCAGCGCCTTCACGGCATGTTCGTCACCCTTCAGGGCTTCCGCATCGGCAAGCGTGAACTTCTTCTTGGCCCAATAGAGTGCGGAGTTCACCTCGGCGGCCTTGGCCTCGTCACCCTTGGCTTCGTACTGCGAGGCTGCCTGGGCCAGGAGCTTCGTGGCCGGCACGAGAGCGGCGTGGTCGTATTGCGCCTCGCGCAGCTTGGCCAGGCCCTCCTTGTAGGCCTCATCCGGTTCCTCAGCGTAAACGAACATGGGAAGAAGAGCGATCAGGCAGCAAGCGGAAACCAATACACGCAGCATGGGTTCACCTTCGGCAACAGGTAAAGACGCGGGCACAACCATAGCCCTGCCAGCACGGGCTGGCAAGCGCAAGCAGCCGGGCTTGGGAGCGCCGGCGTCCCGCCGGCACTCGTCGGCCTGCCATTACGTCGCCGGGCAAAGGCCGGCGGGACGCCGGCGCTCCCAGCTACGGCTCAACTTCCAGCCTGATGGCGTCGTACATCACGTGCCCAAGCCGCGCGTGTTTCATCTGCTCCTCAGTGGGAAAGGGAATTGCTTCGGCGTGGCCGAGGGTGATCTCATTGGCGCCAGTCCTGAAAACGCCCGCGTCGAAGGTGATGTACTCAACGTTGTACGCGCTGTCCTGGCAGCCGCTGCGGTAACCGGCGCTGCCGCTCTTCTTCAAACGGACCACGCCAATCTCCTGGCCGTTCGCTTTCACCTGCAAGTTGGTCGTCTGGCCGCCCACCGGCTGAGCGGCGGCGAAGCCGAGCGTGAGCGTCGCCTTGCCGGCCAGGGCCTGATCGAGGTTGAACTGGATCGTCCACACAGGTTTCTTGTTGTACCAACTCCACTGCGCAAAGTTCCAGTCTGCGCTCTCCTTGCTCTTGCCAATGACGAACGTCACGTCGTCGGGGAACTCCTGCGGGTAGCGGAGGAAGTTTCCGTAGTGCCGGCAGTTGTCGCCCCCTTTGAACTCGCGCGCGGAACGGTCTGCAACGCCTATCTGCCACAGCGTGTTGCCGTGCTTCTTCGTCTTCCAGACGAAGGGGACGAGCTTTTTGTCCTCGCCCCAGTCGCCAAGAAAGCTGTAAAGGCCCGCCTGGACCTCGCAGACATCCAGGCGGAGATCTTCAAACTGGTTGGCGCCGCTGATAAAGAGCGTGTATTTCCCCGGCCTGACTTTCCCAAAGGTGAATTGTCCCTCAGCGTCCGTCTTCGTCCAGAACTGGTATCCTTTGCTGCACTGCGTCCAGTCTTCCCCGGGAGGCGCGAGGATGGCCCAGGCGTCTTTCACGCTGCCGCCGTCGTCGAGTTGCACGTGCCCGCTCAACGTGCCGCCCTCCAATGGATACTCGCTGTGCACCAGCCACGCATAAGGCCAGGCAGCGATTTCTTCCCGCGCGCGGCGTTTCGCGTCGTCGTACAGGGCTTCGATAGAGTCTCCAGCATTGACGTAGACGAAGACCGGGCCATACAGCTTGTGCCATGTTTCGTTGTCCTTGAACTCGAGGCCGCCGGAACCGAAGTGCCCGCCGAGGAGCATAGCCAGCACCACGTTGTCTATATGGACACTCAGTTCCTGCTTCACTGGCCCGCCCCCGATGAACTCATTGCTGGGGAAGATCATCCACAGGCCCAGCCCATGCCCGGCCATGCCGTGGACGTGGTGCTCGCCCTCAGCGACGGTGTTGTCGTACTTGGTGTAGATCGTGCCGTCCTCGAGGCGCACCGTGGCATCCTGAATCGTCTCCACTTCCTGCGCCGTCGGGAACGGACCCTTGCGCTGCTCGTCCACAACGTGATGTGTGAAGAGCCGCGGGCCGGGCACGCCTCTGACCACGAAGCGCGTCTGGCCGAGCGCCGCGGCCGGCATGTCCAGGCCGTGCTCGTAAAGCGCATACGCGTACCAGCCGCTTTGCCCGCGCCGCAGGATGTAATGGACCGCGATGCGGAAGGGGAACCAGAAGGTGGGCTTGCCGAAGATCGCCACTTCGGCGTCCTCCGGTCCTTTCTGGACCACCTGGAATTCCGCGCCCTTGGTTGGGTTGGCCAGGTCACTCTTGGGACGTTTGCTTTCCTGGTCGGCTGGCACAACAACCGGACCGCCGTTGGCGTCAAAGTACATCGCATTCTTGCCGTTGCCCAGTTCTGTCATGCGGCCGTTGTGGTTGTACTTGATGGAGCTGATGGAGCCGCTCTGTTTCGAGATTACCAGGCTTAGCAGCCCGTTCTCCATGACGATCTCCTTGTCGTTCTCAGAGGCTGTAGCGGGCGCATCGGCGGCGGGAAGGAATGAAGCGGCCAAAACACAGACCGCAACCAGCCACAGAGGACACAGAGAGGTTCTCATTGTTCTATCCATGTTCTCTGTGACCTCTGTGCTCTCTGTGGCGATTTTTTCTCTGGCCTTCATGTGAGCCCTCCGCGTTCCCTGGGGTAAGTAGTCCAAGCCAACACCCAAAGTCCCCGATAGTTTCCATTGCTCTAAGTCCTTAAAATACTGCCCTTTTAGGGATAGATTCAAGATATAATAGGGATCGAATCGAGATATACTAGGGATCGAATCAAGATATAATAGTGATATAATCAGGTGAGAATAACGATATAACCAAGTGTGAATAACGATATAATAAACGGGCTTAGGCATTGAGGCACAGAGGCACAGAGAATGTATTCGTGGCCTTGGATCTTGTAAAAGCATAAATTTTTCAGTTCTCTGTGTCACTGTGGTTGCCCTTCAATCCCAAATCCAAAATCGAGCGGGACCATCCCTTGTAAAACAACTCCTACTATAATACATACGAGTGTGGCGCGGCGAAGTCAAGGACAAAATCAAAAAAAATCTGGAAAGGCAGGGGGAATGAGGTGCCAAGCCAAGATGCGCCACTGCCCCTTGGATTTCGCAAGCCAGGCTAATTGTCAATTGAATTTACAATCAGCCGCACAGCGGCGCGCCCAAGGGTGTCGTCCGAGTTTCGACGCGTCCCCGAAACTCCGCCGAACCATAAAGGGGAATGCACCGTATTCTGTTATGTCTGTTGGGGCCATCGGGTTCGTGGTGTATTCTGTCATAATCAGGCGGAGAGGCGGCCATGTACCGGAATCGGCGCTTCACAGGCAGAGGCGATCTTTACAAGGGCGTTATGCGGCTGAGGAGGTTGGCGGCTCTTTTTTTCTTGGCGGCGGGGCTGCTGGTCTGCAGTAACCCCAGTCTGCACGGCTCCGACACGATCACAGCCATCGCCGCGGGAGCTGACTTCAGTGCGGCACTTGAATCGGACGGCACAGTCTGGACCTGGGGCCATAATGACTGTGGCCAGTTGGGCAATGGCTCGTACGCAGATGCTTGTCTGCCGGCGCGGATATCGGGATTGACCGGCGTCACGGCCATCGCCTGCGGGCACGGCGGAAAGCACTGTCTGGCCCTGAAATCCGACGGCTCCGTCGTGGCTTGGGGAAACAACTACAACGGACAACTGGGTGTTGGTTCGACAACCAACAGCGCCGCTCCCCAGCAAGTCCTGAATCTGGCCGGTGGCGTCATCGCTATCGCTGCTGGTTGTGCCCATAGCATGGCCCTGAAGTCTGATGGTTCCCTTGTCACGTGGGGATATAACGATTATGGACAGTTGGGCGACGGCACGACCCAGCAACGAACCCAGCCCACAGCGGCGTTGATCGCTAACGTGGCGGCAATCTACTGCGGCGCATACCACAGTCTTGTTCGCAGGACAGACGGTGCGGTGTGGGTGTGGGGGAACGATAACTACGGCCAGTTAGGCGACAGCCTGCCGCATAATCAGGCCAGTCAACCCGAACAGATTGCGGGGCTGATGACAATGCTCGCCGGGGGCGGTGCGCATAGTCTGAGCCTGACAGGCACAGGGAAGGCGAGCGCGTGGGGCCACAACCTCTGCGGGCAACTAGGCGACGCCACCAACGTGGACAGGCCCTCCCCGGTTTCGGTGGACAACACTAATCTGGCCGGCTCCGTCATGGCCATCGCTTGTGGCTGGGATCATAGCCTGGCGCTGAAAACGGACGGCAGTGTCTGGTGTTGGGGATATAACTCTTCGGGCGAACTGGGGGATGGCACAACCGGGGACAAGAATGTTCCCGTACAAGCAGCGCCTTTGGCCCACGTTGCGGCGATTGCGGGTGGCGGCCTCGGGACTAATGGTGCTACCAGCACTGGAGGCCACAGCCTGGCTCTGAGGTCGGATGGCACGGTTTGGGCCTGGGGAGCGAACTACTATGGCCAACTCGGCGACGGGTCGTGGGCGAACCGGACGACGCCCGTCAACGTCAAAATCCTCCTCAATCCGCCGCCGGTTCTCGACAGCCTCAGCCCGGCCTCGGCCACGGCAGGCGCGGGCAGCGTTACTGTGACGTTGACAGGCTCTGGTTTTGTCGCAGGATCGGTCGTGACGTGGACCGGCCACCCGGATCTCACGCCGGCTGGTCTGACACCTAACCAGTTGACTGTTGCCGCGCCCGCCGGCTATCTTGCCGCGGGAGGGACTGCGAACCTTGCCGTCTTCACGCCCGGACCCGGCGGCGGCGTCTCGCTGGCGAAGACGCTGGTAATCGCACCCGGCACTGGAAATCCGGCCGTAATCAGCGTGAAGGCGGGCGCCGACTTCAGCGTCGCGCTCATGTCCGACGGCACAGTCTGGACTTGGGGGCATAACGATCAGGGACAACTGGGCAATGGTTCGGGCACGGATGCTTCCGCGCCTGTCCAGATACAGGGCTTGACCCGCGTCACCGCCGTGGCTTGCGGCCCCGGCGGACAGCATTGTCTGGCGCTCAAATCCGACGGTTCCGTGGTAACGTGGGGTTCCAACTATAGCGGCCAATTAGGGAACGACTCGGCTGCCTGCAGCCCAGTGCCCATACCGGTAACCAACCTTGGCGGTGGTGTGCTGGCGATCGCTTGCGGCACCGGCCATAGCATGGTGCTAAGATCCGACGGCTCGGTTCTGGCCTGGGGTGACAATTCCTGCGGACAGTTGGGCGACGGGACAACTCAACGGCGCACGCAGCCGGCGCCGGCCGCCATCCAGGGCGTCATGGCGATCTTTTGCGGCACGGACCAGAGTTTCGCGATCAAGAGCGACCGTTCGGTGTGGGCGTGGGGAGACAACGGCTGCGGCGAGTTGGGGTATGGCACTACGGACGATAGCAGCCTGCCGCTCCAGATTTCGGGTTTGACTACTGCACTCGCGGGCGGTGTGGATTATAGCCTGGGGCTGCAAGTTGGCGGAACCCTCAACGCCTGGGGGAGCAACATTTATGGCCAGCTTGGTGAAGGCACCCAGAACGATAGAGTTTTGCCCGTTCAGGTGGACAACACCGATTTGGCCGGCAGAGCGGTAGCCATCGCCTGCGGAAATTATCACAGTATGGCGCTCAAGGTGGACGGCACCGTGTGGTGCTGGGGCTTCAACTCTGTGGGCCAGTTGGGCGATGGCACAAATGGGAATAAGAACGTCCCCGTCGAGACCTCCTGGCTGATGAACGTAACGGCCATTGCCGGCGGCGGCGTCCAAGGTTTGTGGTCGAACGATCCGGGGCAGAGTCTGGCCTTGGAATCCGATGGCACGGTCTGGGCTTGGGGCAGCAACCAGTATGGCCAAGTCGGCGATGGCACCATTGTTGACCGGAACGTTCCCGTGAAGATCAATTTCCGGAACGTGCCTGTGATTACCAGTCCGCTGACTGTAACGGGAACCGTTGGGACAGCATTCAGCTATCAGATCACAGCCACAAACAGCCCCACGAGTTTCAACGCCGCGGGTCTGCCGGCGGGCTTGACGGTCAACTTTGGGACCGGCCTCATTTCAGGCCTTCCTGCCGGCGCGGGAGTGTGCACCGTTACGCTGAGCGCCGCCAATGGGGACGGCAACGGCACGGCAAAGTTGGCGCTGAGTCTCTGCGTGCCGCCCGCCATCACTTCCGGGCCGTCCGCAGTGCCAGGCTTCCCCCAGGTTGACGGCGAGGCAATTACTTTCACCGTGGCCGCCGGCGATGCCAACGGTTATGCTCTGGCCTATACGTGGAACTTCGGCGACGGGAGCGTCGGCTCCGGCGCACAGACGACACACACGTACTCGGCCGCGGGCACATACCAGGTTGCCGTGACGGTAGACGATGGGCAGGGGAATCAGGTACTGGGATATATTACCGTCACGGTAGCGGATAATACCCCTGGCGGTCCGCTGGACTTGGCTCTGCTGCAGCAGGTTCTCGTAATACATGAAGTGCGGCCCTCAAACTTCGCCCTGGGCTTCGATCCGGTGGCGTACGATGAATACAATGGCCTTCCGTGGGCCAGCGAAACGAAACACCGAGGGTTGCCTGCTATTGGTATCGGATATTGCCTTAAGGACCCAAACGTGACAGGCGCGCTGAAGAAACTTAAAATTGGCTGTAAAGCGCTCTTAGGGGACACACCCTTAACCGCCGTTCAAAATCAGCAAATCTTTGACGCGATAATACCGTACCATATAAAACGCGCGAAAGAATTCGTTGGCGCCGGCGCCTACGCCAAGCTTAAACCGCTGGCCAAGGTTGTTCTTGTAGACCTGATGTACGTGGGTGTGCTCAGCAGGAAGTGGTTTCCAGGCAACAAGCAGTTTCCCGGCAAAGTCAGAGATTTCCAGAAGGCGTTGACAGCACAAGACTACCAAGGCGCTGCAAATGCGATTGCTGCTTCGAAATGGGCTGCCGATCTCAATTACAAGAGTCGCGCTGCCGGCGACGAAACGATGCTCGTGGAGTAGCCGTAAAATCACTTCTTTCCCGCGGCCCAATTGACGCGCTGCTCGACCGCAAACTGGAGTAACTCGTCGTACAGGAGCATCTCCAGATCGAGAATCTGGGCGTGATCCACTTGCGGGTAACGCTTGTCATCCACGCCCATGCAGACCTCATAGACCATCGCCACGGCGCCGCAGGTGTGATGCAAGGCGCTGGCCAGGTTGAAGGACGGCGGCGGGAACGTGACGCCGTCCTCCTCCGGCTTGGGCCCGCCCTGGCGGTGCGGCAACCCGGCGGCGGCATAGCGCTCTTGCAGCCGGGCGCCCAACTGCTCAATGGCCGCCTTCACCGTTCTGGGCACGTAGGCCGTCGGCAGGACCGTGGCATAGCTGGCGCGCGAGTGCAGGGAAACGATGAAATCCGGGGCCTCCTCGCGGGCCAGGTTGAGGAAGGCCACGGTTTCGTCGGCCATCGGCGCAAACCATTCGTCGTGCATCAGGTTGATGCCGCGATCGTTGAAGTACGTGCCGGGTTTTCCGACCGTGGGGCCGCGCATGGGATGGAGCCGCTTGACGCCCGGCCAGTGGAACGACTGGCCGTCCGCTGTCACGCCCATCTCCAAGCGTTCGTAATCTTCCAGCTTCTGCCCGACGGAACATTCCCACGGAAAACGGGCGCGGCCGTCGGGATTGCCCGAGGGCACGATGAGCAGGCGGCACTGGGCGATGTTCTCCGCCAACCGCTCCCACTTGTGGCCGCGCGAGTCCTGGCCGCTTTCCGCCACGCGGAGCAAGTTCAGCAGCCCCGCGATCCCTTCCACTTCGCCCCCGTGCACCGGCCCCAGCAGAAAGACCACGGGCCGCTGAGTGCCGTCCTTCAGCGCGTAGGCCGCCGGCGCCAGGCCGGCGCAGGCGGAGCCGTAGTTCGCCGTGCCCTTGCGCTCCACGCGCGGCCCGTAGGAGACCAAGTGTATATTGCGCTGGCCGGCGGAACGAGCCAGCACGCGGGCCTCGCCCTTGCGCACCGCGCGGACCGCCTCATCCACGTCCGCCAGGCCGCTCTTCCAGAACTCGGGCGTCTTGGGCGGTTCGGCTTGTGCGCTCCCCAACCCGCCCAGGGCCGCGGCGGCCATCCCGGCGACCACTTCACGGCGGCCAAGTACCGGCGGAGTTTTCATGCTGCGTTCATCCACGGTGCAATCGAAAATAGAAACTGTTCAGTCTCCGAGCCGCGCGCGTAAGCAAGCGGCAATGTCCGCTCCCTTACGGTCGCGGCTCGGACTGAGCGGTTACGAAACCCCACGGTTCCTTCTCTGTGTTCTCTGTGTCCTCATGTGGCAAGAAGTTCTTGTAGTACCGGGTCTCAGGCCTTCGGATCGAACTGCGGAACCTTCAGGCTCTCGCCGTCCTTCAGGGCCGACTGGTGGGCGACGATGCCGGGCACGGTCATGGCCAGCGCCTCGTAAACGTTCACCAGCGGCTGGCGGTCTTCCAGGATCGCGCAGATGAACTCATTGGCCAGGTTGCCGTGCGAGCCGCCATGGCCGCCCGGCGGCATGTTCGGAGGCAGCGGCGGACGCGCGGTGTCGGGCAGGTTCTTCTCTTCGCCGTGATAGCCCGTGCCGTCCATCCAGCCCCGCTCGCCGAACACCCGGCCGACTTCCACCACCAGGCCATTGATGGACCCGGACATGAGCATCCGGGAGCAACCGCCTTCGCTCGTCTGGAACAACGCGATCTCGTCCCGGAAGGGGTTCTTGTACTGGTTGTTGCCGTCCACGTAGAGCGGGGTCGTGCCGCGGAAGCCCTGGCAGGAAACGGAGGTGAAGCGCTTGCCTGTCACGGCCACGTAGTAGGCCGTGGAATGCGTGGGATACCAGAGCGGCGGCAAGCCCAGCCGCCAGCCTTTGTAGGAGTCAATGGGCGTCATCGTATGGTGGTAGTACTCGCCCTCCGAGTACACAATGCGCCCGAAGCCCTTGGCGCGGTAGATTTCCCGCATGGCGTAGCAGTCGGGCCGAAAGAAGCTCGTCTCGGCCATCATGTACTTCTTGCCGGTCTTCTGCACGGCTTCCACGAGCTGCGCGGCATCAGCGAGCGAGCCGAGCACGGCCGGCACAGCCGACATGGCGTGCTTGCCGTGGTTGAGCACATCTATGCAATGCCGCGGATGGCTCGGCGCGTCGGTGGCCACGAAGACGGCCTCGATCGTGTCATCCTTGACCAACTCCTCCAGCGAATCGTAGGATTTGTCGCAGCGGCAAGCCTTCATCAGCCCGGCCCGGCGCTCCGGGATGAGGTCGCTCACAGCCACGACCTGAACGTTCGGATGATCCTGAAAGCCGAACTGCGCGCCGAACTGGCACACGCCATAGCCCACGATCCCGACCTTGAGCTTGCGATCGGAGACCGGCTGCCACTTCTTGTCTGCTTT
>JBEKKG010000147.1:0-11126 GCA_050010835.1 Planctomycetota bacterium | reverse complement strand
GGTCCGCCAGCAGCACAACTTCATCGCCGTCCACCTCCACGACCGTGCCGCGGAGGCCGCCTACGGTAACAACTTTGTCCTTGGGTTTCAAGGCGTTCAGCAGCGCCTCCTTCTCTTTCCGCCGTTTGCTCTCAGGGCGGATGAGCAGGAAGTAGAAGATCAGGCCCATGGGCACGAACAACACCAGCAGGTTCATTGACGGGTCCTGGGGCGGAGGCTGGGCGCCCAGTTGCCTCTGCGACGAATCGCCTATGCTGGGTATTCCTTCTGCTTGTCTGGCCGGCGCTGTGCCCTGTTGCACCGAAGGCGAAGGACCCGTGCCGGTCTTTATTCCTGCTTCTTCAGCCATTGCATTCAATCCTAAGCGTCAAACACTCAGTACTCAGAACCATCCTTCTCCCACTGCGCCAGAAACTCCGCTCTGAACTGTTCGAGACGGTGTTCCCCTATGGCCTCCCGGATGTCTTTCATCAACTTGAAGTAGAAGCCCAAGTTATGAAGGCTGACTAGGATAGCCGCATTCATCTCGCGGGCAAGCAACAAATGGCGCAGGAAGGCGCGGCTGAAGTGGCGGCAGGTGTAGCAGCCGCAGGCTGGGTCAAGCGGCAGCGCGCAGGCCGCATGGCGCGCATTCTTCAAACGCAGCTTGCCCTGCGAGGTGAACGCCAGGCCGTTGCGTCCGTTGCGCGTCGGCAAAGTGCAGTCAAAGAGGTCTATCCCGTGGGCCACGGCGAAGAGGATGTCTTCCGGCGTGCCCATGCCCATCAGATACCGGGGGCGGTTTACGGGCATCCGCGGCGCGGCGAAGGCAATGCCGCGGTGCGTGTCTTCGATCCGCTCCCCCACGCAGAACCCGCCCAGAGCCAGCCCGGCGAAGGGCAGCCCGGCCGTGGCCTCCAGCGAGCGCTGGCGCAGTCTCTCGTCGAACCCGCCTTGAATGATGCCGAAGAAGCTGGTTGTGGGGCGGCCCGCTGGGTCGCCCGGCGATCCAGAGGATCGCCCTACGCGCTCCGCCGACCTTTCCGCCCAGCGGATGCTGCGCTCCACGGCCCGCGACAACTCTTCAGGCGCACACGGATACGACGGGCACTCGTCCAGCACCATAGCCATGTCCGGCGCCAGAGCGCCTTGGATGTCCACGACTTCCTCCGGCGAAAACAGGCGCAGCGAACCGTCCACGGGACTGGCAAAGAGCGCGCCTTCGTCCGTGACTTGGCGCAAGCCCGGCAGCGAGAAAATCTGGAAGCCGCCGGAATCGGTCAGGATCGGGCCGGGCCAGCCGCAGAGTTTGTGCAAGCCGCCCATCTGCTGGATGAGTTTCTCCCCCGGCCGCCAGGCCAGATGAAAAGCGTTCATCAGCAGGACCTGGCCGCCGTGTGCCGCGACCTGTTCCGGCGTGACGCCTTTGGGCGCGCCCAGCGTGGCCACGGTCATGAAGGCCGGCGTGTCGAAGGCGCCGTGAGAGGTGACGATCTGTCCGGTACGGGCCAGGGCGTCAGTGTGGGTGATGGTGAGGGAGAGCATCCGGTCTGTCTTCGAGTTTAACTCTCCAACCGCGCTTGTGCAATGCCAAAGGCCTTGCGGCCTTGCGGCGGCACTGCGTTTTTTGTGCTTCACCTTCCGCCCTTCCGGCCTTATCATCCATAAGAGAAGGAGGTGGAAGCATGCGCATCGGTGTTCCTCGCGAGATCAAGCCCGACGAGTATCGGGTGGGGTTGTTGCCCGTGGGTGCGGAAGTGCTCACGCGCGAAAAGCATGAGGTCCTCGTTGAGCGCGGGGCCGGGGCCGGGAGCGGCTTCGATGACGAGCAATACGAACACGCAGGGGCGCGGCTCGTGGACTCGGCCGCGGAACTGTACGCGCGGGCCGAGATGATAGTCAAGGTCAAGGAGCCGCAACCGATTGAGCTCCCGCGCCTGCGCCAGGGCCAGGTGCTCTTCACCTACTTCCATTTCGCTGCAGACCGCGAACTGACCTGCAACTGCCTGAAGGCCGGCATCGGCGCCGTGGCCTATGAAACCCTCGCCGATCCCCAGGGCGGACTGCCGCTGCTGAAGCCCATGAGCGAAGTCGCGGGCAAAATGTCCATCCAGGAAGGCGCCAAGTGCCTGGAGAAGCCGCAGAGCGGGCGCGGCATCCTGCTCAGCGGGGTGACCGGCGTCCGGCCGGCCAACGTCCTGGTTCTCGGCGCCGGCATCGTGGGCAGCAATGCGGCTCGCACCGCCGCCGGCCTGGGCGCCAACGTCACGCTGCTGGACATCAACCTGGACCGCCTGCGCTATCTCAGCGACGTGATGCCGGACAACGTCACCACCATTTACAGCGATCCCCAGGCCCTGCGCGATTATCTTCATTCCGCGGACCTGGTCATCGGGGCGGTGCTGGTCCCCGGCGGACGCGCGCCGCAGTTGATTGAGCGCGCCATGCTGGAGAACATGAAAACGCGCGCGGTGATCGTGGACGTGAGCATAGACCAGGGCGGCTGCTGTGAAACCAGCCGGCCCACCACCCACCATGAGCCGACCTATATTGTGGATGACGTGGTGCATTACTGCGTCACCAACATTCCCGGGGCCGTGGGGCGCACCTCCAGCCAGGCCCTCTGCAATGCGACGTTGCGTTACGCCCGCGAACTGGCCCGGCTGGGACTGGACGCCTTCTGCAAAGTTGACGCCGGCCACGCCGCAGGGCTCAACATGCGCGACGGCCGTCTTGTCAACCCCGCGGTCGAGAAAGCCTTCCCGGACTTGCCGCGGGCGTAAGGCGTAATCCGCACCGGGCGAAACTTGAAACCTGAAATTTGAAACATGGCCGTCACGAACCACCCCAGGAAACAATTCCTTCCGCCACCGTGGGCGCGGCGCGGCAAGCTGAGGCTGGCCCACGTTCCCGGCGGCCCTTCCGAAACGGCGCGGCTGGTTCTGTCCGGCGAGTGGGACGGCTCTCCCGCGGCGCTGCTTTCTACCAGCCGCTATGACCCGGTGCTCGTGCCCGAACTCGTGGCCAATGGAATCAATGCCGTGGCCCTCACCTGGTCGCCGGGTTTCTCCCACGAAGGCGATCAGGCCCAGTGGGAGATCGTGAAGAGGCTTCTGCCGCTGCTCAAGAAGAAGCGGATCAAAGCCATCGCGCACATCGTGGCAGCCTCGGACCTGGCTACGCTGCTCCCAGAGGCGCAACCGCTGCCCATCACGCCGCCCTCTCCCCAGAGCGCAGGAAGCAACACGCCTCCCAATGCGAAGCCTCACCGTTGCGCGATGGACATTGGCATTCCAAGCTGGCGCGCGTACGTGGCCTGCAAAATGCGCGCTGCAATGGAGGCTGGTTTTGACGGGCTGTTCGTGGATGTGGCCGCCGCGGATTTCAGCAGCGGGGCCGAGCATCTCAAGCAACTCTGGGCTGAGGCCGCAAGCGGGCGCGCGGCGGACGCCCCTGAACTGCTCTTCTATACCCGCGGGTGGTGTTCTCCGGCCTTGGATGACGTCTGCAACCTTAAACTCCTGGAACCGGGTCTCGCACCTGGCGCAGGGACGGGCGCGGCGTTCAACACCAATTTGGCGCGGTTGAAACTGGCCTATGAGCAGGGCGGCCGGGACAAGCCCTTCGCCGCTGAGCTCGCAGCGCGCGGCCTGACGGAGAAACAGCGCCGTCTGTCCGCCGCGGAAATCCTGGCTTCGGGCGGCACATGCGCTGAGTTGGACCTGCCAGGCGACTATGGCGCCTTCTTGCAGAATTGCGGCGGCCTGTTCATGCCCGGCGACCCAGTCGGCGCCATTGGCGTGATTGTCAGTGACGAGATTCTGCAAGGCGGCCCCGGCCCTGCTCAGTTTCTTGACTCCTTGGTGGGCGCGAGCATCCAGTTCGACCTCATCCCACTGGCGCAGTTCGAGCGCTTTGATCTTCGCAAGTACAAGCTGCTGATTGCCGCGGGCCTTGCGCCGGTCCCCGAGCCACTGGAAAAGGCGCTCAACCTGTTCGTGAACGAACACGGTGGCACGACGTACATCACGCCTGGCCCTTCGCCAGAGGAACTCCAGGCCAGCCTTATCCCCGGCATCCGCGTCTCCGCCGGCCCGCAACCGGTCGAGGTGCAGGCGCCCGAAGGCGTGGTGGCGCTCTTGTGGGGCAAAGGCACCAAACGCTGGGTGCACCTGCTGAACTACCGCGACGAGCCCTGTGAGGCCCACATCACGCTGCCGGGCTGCGGCGGACGCCGGCTGGACGCTTACTCGCCTGACGAAGCCCCGCTCACACTGAACATCCTGGAGGCCGGCGCGGGCTGCGCCACTTTCGCGCTCTCCGGGATTCAAACCTACGCCGTGGTGGCGGTGGTGTAGCCGGCCGTCCCGCATTTTGCCAAATTGCGGGTCCCACAATTCGGCGCAACCTAGGTCCCCTTCATCTGTGTTCATCTGCGTTTATCTGTGGTTTCAAACCGCGCTTCATTACTTGCCCACGCAGTACAAGTTCTGCCCCGTGCGGATGAAAAGTCGTTTCTGCGCGATGGCTATGGACGAGTAGCAGACGGAGTCGCCCAGCGGCACCGTGGCCAGCAGCTTGAACTCATCGCCCGCTGCCAGCACCACCACCTGCCCGGCCTCGTTGATGCAGTACATCTTCCCGTCGGCGGCCGTAAGCGAAGCCCAGTACACCGCGTTGCCGGGAAGCTGGCCGATCCATTTCTGCGTGCCGGTTTTGGGATCGAGGCACAGCACGTTGCGCTTGGCGGCGTCACCGTCAAGGACGTACAGCATGTCTTTGTAGACCAGCGAAGTACACACGTCCGGAGAAAACTCCTTGCCGAGTTTCCAGGCGACATTCGTTTGCGTGACATTGCCCGACCCGCCGGCTTTCACCGCGAAGAAGGGATTGCGGTGCTTGGGCGGCGGGATGAAGACCAGCCCTCCGGCTGAGACCGGGGACGGCACGACCCTCAAATCTCCTTGCCTGGCAGGATTGAAACCGCCGCAGCGCCAGTATTCCTCGCCGTTCTCAGGATTGTGGCCGGTGATGCAATCCCCGCCGAAGACCAGGATCTCGGCCCGGTTAGCCCCCTCAAGGGGCATAGGCGTGGCGTAAGACTCCAGCGATTCGTTGACCGCGTCGGAGGGCCGCTGCGCCTTCCACAGGTCCTTGCCGGTCTTGGGGTCAACGGCCAGCAGGAACGAGTCGCGCGGGGCATTCTTGTCGGGGCCGGGAAGGTAGACCTGCTTGTTGCACTGCAAGACGGGGACATACAACTTGTCCTTATATAAGAGGGCGCTGCAGCCGTAACCCCACATGATCGCGAACGTGCCCAAGTCCTTCTGCAGGTTCCGCGCCCACACCGGGTTGCCGTCGAAATCGAACGCGGCTAAGTCGCCCGTGCCATAGTAGAACCAAGCCGTTTTGCCGTCAGTAATCGCAGACGGCGCGCACATGTTGTTGTTGCGCCCGTTCAGCGGCTGGCGATCAGCTCCGGTGGCGACGACCTTCTTCCAGCGGATGCTCCCGTCCTTGCGGTTGATGCACAGCGCCAGCAAATCCTTGGTTTTGGCATCGCCCGAACAGACGAAAATACTGTCGTCCCAGATTATTGGCGTGCCGCCTGCCCGGCCTGGCATGGGGCAGACCCAGGCAATGTTCTCGGTTTTGCTGAACGTGGCGGGCAGCCCCGTTTCGTTGCTGGAGCCGTTGAAGTTCGGTCCGCGCCACTGCGGCCAATTCTCAGCGCCCGCTGAACTGCCCAGCCAGAGGACCGTTGTGAAAACCGCCGCCATCACCATTGCCTGCTTCATTGCCGCCGCCTTTCCTTTAGCGGAACTATACACCGCATCTTGCGTTGCCCGTCCCAAATTGTGCGGTCCAGTTGGGCAATCAGTGCCGGCACTACGTCAAACAAGTCGCCCACGATGCCGTAGTCGCAGAACCTGAAGATCGGCGCGCCCGGGTCCTTATTGATGGCGACGATGCACTTGCTCGTGCGCATCCCGGCGAGATGCTGCATGGAGCCGCTGATGCCGCAAGCCACGTACAACGCCGGGTTGACGGTCTTGCCGGATTGCCCGATTTGCAGGGCGTGCGGCGCATAGCCCGCGTCCACGGCGGCCCGCGACGCGCCCGGAGCCGCGCCGAGCACCTCGGCCAGCTCCAGGATCATACGAAAACCTTCCGCGGAGCCGACTCCTCGCCCGCCCGCAACGATTGCAGTGGCCTCTGACAGTTCCAGATGCTTGCCCGTGTCCCGAGCCAATTCCGTCGCGATCACCGTGGCGCAATCCTCTGGATTGCGACGCAAGCCGGAGGCTTGCGCCACCTTGGCCGCAAGGGTAACTACCCGTCCCGCCCCTGGTTTGTCCGGCATTTCCGCACTGAAAACATTGGGGCGTAACGTGGCGACCAGCGGTCCCGGGCCGCTGAATTCCGCCGTTACGAAAACGCGCCCGGAGAAAACAGGGCGCTCCAGGCGCACCTTCCCGTCAACAACGCTGAGCCCCACGCAATCAGCGGCCAAGGCCCCGCCGAGCCGCGCGGCAACGCGCCCGGCAATGTCGCGCCCAAGAGCGTTTGCGCGCAACAGAACGACTACCGCATTTTCCGCGCGCGCCGTGTCTGCAATGAGCTGCGCCCAGTATAGCGGCAAGTATGTCTCCACCCCACCTGCGGCCACGCAGGCTTTATCTACGCCCCAACCTGCGAGGTAGCCCGCGACATCAGAACCAAGTGGTCCTGCCACAAACGCGCTGACAACCCCGCCGGATTGCCGCGCCAAGGAGTGGGCCACAGAGAGCACTTCGAGGACTGCTCCATCCGGCTCGCCGCCGGCGTGTTCAATCACTGCCAGGGTGTTCATATAAGCTTCTCCTCTTCGCGCAGCAGCCGCACCAATTCCGCCGCGGCGTCAGTGGGTGGGCAAGTGAACACCTTCTTCGGCGTGCGCTGGGCCGGAGGCGCATAGCGCAGCACCGCCAGGGCGGGTGTCAAATCCGCCGCCGCAATTCCGAGTTCAGACGTTGTCTTGACCGGGACCGGCATCTTCTTGGCTGCCAGCCGTCCTTTCAACATTGGAATGCGCGGCTCGTGCGGGCCGCGGTCGCAACTTATCACCACGGGCCAGGGCGCGTGGATGAATTGCTCGCCCCCCTCAAAACGCCTGCGGCACTCAACGGCCCGTTTGTCCCCGTCCGCGGCCACACTTGAGACTGCGCTGAGGTGGGGCCAGCCGAGCGCTTCGCCCAGCGCCCCGGGGAAGAACCACAAGTCATCATCACAAGCCTGGCGTCCGCAGAGCACCAAGTCGAGTTCCAGAAGTCTCAGCGCTGCGGCAGCCAGCTTGGCGGCGGCGCGCGAGTCCGCCCCCGGCGCCCGGATGTGCAGCACGCTGTCCACGCCCAAGGCCAAGGCGTGTTGCAGGCACTTGACGCACTCCTCGCCCCCAATGGAAAGCGCGTGGATAGTTGAACCCGGCAGAGCTTCCCGCAAGCACAGCGCGGTCTCCAGAGCGTATTCGTCGTAAAGACTGACGGCCATTTCCACCCCGGCGAGCAACAGCGACTGACCGCCCGGCGCAACGCGGATATCGCTGGTGGATGCGGGAACCAGTTTCAGGCACACGGCAATGCGCATCTTAGTCAAGCTGCAGCCTCCTCACTTTGGCAAGAGCGAAAAGCATATTGAGCCTTTGAGCTGCGCCTTTTTTTTTCTCTGCCATTCATGCAAGTCCTTAAACTTCTGGGCAAACTGTTCGGAATTGGCGCGAACTGACGCCAGACTGGCCAGAACCGGAACCAATCTGGCCAGAACCGGGACCATTCTGGCCGGAACATGAACCAGACTGGCTGGAACTGGTGCCTTCTGGCCAACGTTGTAATACCAACGATTTATAAGTGACTGGCGACGCACACGTGCGTAAGTGCCAGAGGGAATGAATCCCTTGGCGAACGAATGTTGTGGCGACTTCGAGTTTCGAGTTTCGAGTTGGGGGTTGAACTCCCCCGAGGAGTTTAACCCGGCACTTCCGCCCCGCCAGCGGCGAGGGACGGGACGGAAGTACAGGGCTGCACACAGAGGGACATGGCCGTAGCGTTGGCTTGGGTTGTTCATGGCTCTGGTCCTCCTCTCTACTGTATACTACGTGTGGCGGCGCTAAAGTTTGGTTTGAGAGACGGTTTGGAAGGGGTCATAGACAGCATAAGTCTTGTTCCATCAAGGAGATAAATTTTTGATTTTCCCCCGGCGGATTGCTCCCAAAGAACCTGTGGGGGGCACCCGCCAGATCGAGTGCTCTGTCCACGTTTACCACACGAATTCTGGGCAACCCCGGCTCACCCGCCAGGCACATCTTCCACCGACCACAGCGTGAACCCGCCAGGAAAGCCCTTCATGGCAATGTTCGTATGCGGTTCCCATCCCAACCTCTTGTGCTGCGCAGCCCCGAGCCGATCAATGTCCTCTTTCGCCCGTTCGCTCAACCAAATCTCCGCGCTTACAATTGCCTCCTTTACGCGGGCGGCGAAATTTACGGTTCCACCGGACACATCGCCTTCCTCCACCTCCATCTGGCCGATGTGAATGCCGGCGCGGATCTGCACCTGCGGATGGCCAGTACTGCGTTGCAAAGCTATGGCGTAATCCAAAGCGGCGTCAGCACTCTTGAACGCCGCCATGAAGCTGTCGCCAAGGGTTTTGATTTCCCGGCCTTTGAAATGGTCAATCAGCTTCCTGCTTTGGGCAAAATGCGCCCGCCGGACTTCGTTCATGGCCTCATCCCGGATTTTTTCGCCAAGTGCCGTTGAGCCGACAACATCGGTGAAGACAATCGCCAGCGTGACCCGCTCGCCTCCGGCCCATTCCTGGAACTTCTTGGTGCCCGTCTTATCCTTGGCCGACCTCACAAACGAATCGAAGTCCCGCTGCCGGTCAGCGCCAGTTCCAACCGGCGCGGCGTCGTACTGTTGACAGGCGTGTGGAAAAAGGACGGCGCTTACATAGGGATGATCATTAGCCCGCATACGCCCCCGCTCAACAACGCGTGGAAACTTGCCGTCTAGAATTTCAATCAAATCGCGCTTTTTTCCGTCTGGAATGTCGATCCAATGGTCCTTTGTTCCGTCTGGCATTTGAATCCAACAACGCCTTGTACCGTTCGGCAATTCGGCCCAACAAGGCATTGTACCGTCCGGCATTTCAACCGAAGTAGTGGTGACACCATCGGGGACATATTGTGTTAGCTCCGCGTACTTCGAACGAAGATCGGCTTCAACTTCCATATGGGAAGCATCCTGTTCCGCCTTAGATGCTGGTTTACCTGTCTCAGGGTTCCACAAACACAACTCGCCGTTGATTACCTTGGCCACAAGCTTCAAAAGCGTAGTCCTTCCGCGTGTCCAGATCGAAATGCCAGGGCCAACGCGTTGAACTCACCCACTCTTCGACAGCCAACCCTAACCCCGGCTTGCGCTCATTATACTCAGCCTTTCGCCGATTTCGCCAAGAAAACAACTGGACACCCGCGTCCCTGAGCAGGCCGCGCCGCCGAGGCCCGGCCAGTAAAGCGACTGGTTAGGCGTTCCGCTAGCTTCGGGAAAGGCGCTCATAGTGTAGATGTAGATGACTGCTGGCGCGTACGCTTAACTGCGCGCGTCGCCGCTGCTTTGATTCCTGCCATGCGGTGTTTGCGTGTCGCCGCTGCTTTGCGTCCAGCGTCCTTCATTCGCTTTGCCCAAACGACGACCTTGGGGCGGTCGCGCACCTCGATGATGGTCGAGGTAGATATGAGGTCTAGGTCGTGCATCTTGTGGCAAGTGGGGCACAGGATGACGAGATTGGAGACAACGTTGTTGCTGCGGTTGCCGTCAATGTGTGCAACTTCCAGAACATCGGCGATACCGAAGCCGCAATGGGCGCAGACCTTCGGGTAATGGCTGAAGGCGAGCTTGCGGTAATTGAAGCGCTTCGGAGTCCTGGTGTTTCCGATCTCATTGAGGCTCGTTGCGTTTTCGTTCATGCCTGACCCCCGGATGCGGAGATCTTACCTCACGTAGCGGAATTGACAACGGGCCTTCAAGCGGACAGCGCCGGTGGGGGCTTCCGCCCCTGCCGGAATCTCGGGGCCAGTCGCGGCCGGCGCAGCTTACCCGCTTTTCCACTGGCGTAATAGCGGCGTAAAAAGTGCCGGATTGGCACTTTCGTAACCGTTGGGTTGAAGTGCGCGCCGCCCCGAAGGGGCGAAATAGAATAGCCGGGGGCAACGCCCCCGGTACGCGGCCCCTACCCAGGGCAAGCCCTGAAAGGGCGAAATAGGAGGGACTAACACCGGAGGTATTGCGCCCTTTCAGGGCTTGTAAAATGTAAATGAACCCTAACCGGGGGCTTCGCCCCCGGCTATTCTACTCAGCCCCTTCGGGGCAGCACGGAATCACGGGCCGCACCCGGAGCAAGCCCTGAAAGGGCAAAATAGAATAGCCGGGGGCAACGCCCCCGGTACGCGGCCCGCACCAGGAGCAAGCCCTGAAAGGGCGAAATAGGAGGGACTAATCCCAAACGTAGCGTTCATCGTAGTCCACATTGTACATCTTGAGCAACTCCCGGTACTCATCTTGAAAGCTTCTGCGTTTGTGGTGTTCTCGTTGCGACATGATGTAACGCCTCAGCGCCGCTTCGCCAGAGCGCCCGATCGAAAAGGCGCCATAACCATCCTGCCAATGAAACCAGTGAAACTCCGGACCTTTGGTCTTGATCCATTTCGAGCTGCTCTTCTTAACGGTTTCAAGAAGATCCGCAATGGTGATCGTGCGCGTCAGGGAGGAAAGAATGTGTACGTGGTCATCAGCCCCGCCCACCTCAAGGGCTTGGCAGCGGCAAGCATTGAATATCGAGGCGAGATAGGGATGAAGCTCACGCTCAATCGCCGGTGTCAAGACGGGTTTCCGGTTCTTGGTGCTGAAGACAATGTGCAGAAGGACAAGAGAGAGGGATTGCGGCACAAATCCTCCTTCGTGGTATTGCGCCCTTTCAGGACTTACAAGGCCTTCACAAATCCTAACCGGGGGCGTTGCCCCCGGCTATTCTATTTGGCCCCTTCGGGGCAGCACGGGGTCGCGGTATTGCGCCCTTTCAGGGCTTACAAGGCCTTCACAAATCCTAAC
>JBEKKG010000146.1:0-11130 GCA_050010835.1 Planctomycetota bacterium | reverse complement strand
TCTACATCAACTCCATGCCGGCCACGCTGGCGCTGCTCGAAGACGTCTCGTTGACCATCAAGTCCACGAACCGGGACAAGGTAAGCAGCACCAAGGAAGTTCCTTCGTTCAAATTGTCCGATGAGAAAGAATCCGTCTACGAATTCCTGACGCCTGACAACGTGGTTGACATCGCCTTCACGCTCAAGGCCAAGGTCAAGAGCCTCAGCGAGAACAAGAAACTGGATCTCACCGACAGCCATGAATTCTCCCTCAACGGAGTTGACACGACCGAGAAGACCGAGAGCCTCTTGCTGTCGCACGCGGAAGCGGGCTACGTGTTCCAATTGCTGGGCAAGACCGGCGAAGCGCGGCCTGATCGCGCGGTGAATGTGTCGCTCAAACACCGCGACTTCTCCGAGCCGGCGCACGTGGCGTTGCAGGCGGACGCTGCCGGCCGCATCGAGCTCGGGGCGCTGCCGGACATCCTGACCCTCAGCGGCAAGCTGGCGGACGGGCAGGAATACCATTGGGCTCTCAGGCATAACGGCCACAGTTACCCGGCCACGATCCACGGCAAGGCCGGCCAACCTTTGCGCGTGGCCCACATGGGCACGGAGAAGAAGCCCGGGCGGGAGGCGTTCGCGTTGTTGGAGCGGCGCGGGACGCGCGGCGAGAACGCCGGCGTCTACATAAAGGACTGGTTCGAGAGCCTCGACATTGCGGATGGCTTCCTGGAACTGAAGTCGCTGCCGGCGGGCGACTACGACCTGTTCCTGAAGCAAACCGGGAAGAAGATCGCAGTGCGCGTCGCGGACGGCGAGGTGCGCAACGGCTACGTCCTGGCCGAGAACCGGCTGCTGGAGGTGGCCAACCCGGAGCCGCTGCAGATTGCCGGCGTGGACGTGGCCGCCGACGCGCTCAAGGTCCATCTCAGGAACGCCTCCGCGGCCGCGCGCCTGCACGTGACCGCGACGGTGTTCATGCCGGCCTATTCGATCTTCGCGCAACTCGGCAGCACTTCGTTCCCGGAGCCTGAGATGGTCGGCCTGGGCAAGCTCCTCTCGGACTACCAGACCGGACGCAACATCGGCGACGAATACCGCTACATCCTGGAACGGCGCTATGCAGCCAAGTTCCCAGGCAACATGCTCAAACGCTTCAGCCTGCTGCTCAATCCGTGGTCGCTCACGCCCACCGCTGTCAGTGTGGAGGAAGCAGGACGCGGCGGCGGGTATGGCCAGGGCAATGCCGGAGGGCGGCGCATGATGGTGAAGCGGCATGGCGGCGGGCTCAGCACGGATACCGGCAGCGGCATGTGGCCCAATCTGGACTACCTCCCGGAAAGCGCCGTGCTGCTGGCCAACCTGACGCCGGACAAAGACGGCCTCGTGACCGTCCCGCGCAAGGACCTGGGCGCGCACCAGTACGTGCGCCTGCTGGCGGCTGACAACGCCAACACGGTCTGGCGCGAAGTCGCCCTGCCCGAAGTTCCCTTCAAGCCCTTGGACCTGCGTCTGGCCGCGGGGCTGGACCCGGCCAAGCATTTCACCGAACAGAAGCAGGTGTCGGTTGTGGAGGCCGGGCAAGTGCTGACGCTGGATGACGTGGGCACGGCCAACGTCGAACCCTACGACTCGCTCGGCAAAGTCTACAGCCTGTATACCACGCTGGGCGGCGATGCAAAACTGGCGGAGTTCGGTTTTATCGTCAATTGGCCGGCTCTGAAAGCGGAGGAGAAGCGTGCGAACTATTCCAAGTACGCGTGCCACGAGCTGAACTTCTTCCTATCGCACAAGGATGCGGAGTTCTTTAACTCGGTAATCGCTCCCTACCTGAAGAATAAGAAAGACAAGACATTCATGGACCGCTACCTGATAGGTGACGACCTGTCCGAGTATCTCAATCCCTGGGCGTATTCGCGGCTGAATGTGGTGGAGCAGATTCTGCTGGCGCAACGCCTCCAGGCGGAGCGTGAAGCCGCAGCGCGGGACGTGAAGGAACGATACGACTTGCTCCCGCCCGACCTGGAGCGCTACAACTTTCTCTTCAAGACGGCGCTGCAGGGCAGTGCGCTTGAAACCACCAAGACGATCTGCATTAACGGTACCATGACATTGGGCAAACTGGGCGCGACAGCACCGGCTGAGACAAAGGAAGCCGCAGCCAAAGACAAGGCTGGCGCTGAACTCGCGGACCACCTCGAACTGGCCGAGAAGGCCAAGGCCCCGTCCAACGCGCCGGCTAAACCGGCGGCGGCCGCGCCGCCCCCGGCGCCCGCGACAGCCGCATTGAAGCGAGTTGAGAGGAAAGGTGACGAAGACAGGCGTGCGGCAAAGAAGGAACAGGGGGTAGAGCGCGAGGAACTGGCCAAGGATGTCGAGCTACGTGGCGAACTGCGCCAATTCTATCGCAAACTGGAAGCCACCGAGGAACTGGCCGAGAACAACTACTACAAGCTGCCCATCGAGCAGCAGACCGGCAATCTGGTCACAGCCAACGCTTTCTGGAAAGACTACGCCGCGCACGCCGCGGCCGGCAAGGCCGCGCCGTTCCTTTCGCCGAACCTGGCGGAGGCCTCGCGCAACTTCACCGAGATCATGCTCGCTCTGGCGGTCCTGGACTTGCCCTTCGAAGCCGGCAAGCATGAGACGGAATTCAAGGCCGCGCGCATGACGCTGACCGCGAAAAGCCCATTGGTAGCCTACCATAAGGAAATCAAGGAGAGCGTCCCCGGCGAGAAGACTCCGATCCTGGTCAGCCAGAACTTCTACCGCCTCGACGACCGCTACCGCCACGAGAACAACGAGCAGTTCGATAAGTACGTCACGGACGAGTTCCTGGTGGCCGTCGTCTACGGCTGCCAGATTGTGCTGACCAACCCGACCTCGTCGCCGCAGAAGCTGGATCTGCTGCTGCAGATTCCCCGAGGCGCGCTGCCGGTGCTCAACGGCTTCTACACCAAGGGCCATTACCTCCAGTTGCAGCCCTACTCAACGGCCACGTTCGACTACAACTTCTATTTCCCGGAGCCGGGCGAGTTCCCGCACTACCCCGTGCAGGTGGCGAAGAATGGAAAACTGATTGCGTCGGCCCCGCCGGCAACCTTGAAGGCAGTCAGCAAGCTGACCAAGGTGGATACCGAATCCTGGGAGTACCTCTCGCAGCACGGGACGGGCGACCAGGTGGTAGCCTACCTCAAGGCCAACAACATCCATCGTTTGAATCTGGACCGCATCGCCTGGCGCATGAAGGACGCGGGCTACTTCAAGTCCGTGCTCGATCTGCTCGCCAAACGGCGGCTCTACAGCCACACCCTCTGGTCCTACGGCATCCTGCACAATGATGCGGCGGCGGTGCGCGAATTCCTGGCGCACGACGACAATTTCGCCGCCCAGTGCGGCCCCTGGCTCGACAGCAAGCTCCTGGCCATTGATCCGGTCGCGCGGGCCACGTACCAGCACCTCGAATTCAGTCCGCTGGTCAACGCGCGGGCGCATCGTTTGGGCAAGGAACGGAAAATCCTGAATGAGCGCTTCTATCAACAGTACATCCGCTTCCTGGAGGTCCTGCGCTGCAAGCCTGGCCTGGACGATAGCGACCGCCTGACTGCCGCGTACTACCTGCTGCTGCAGGACCGCATCGAGGAAGGGACGGCGTTCCTCAAGCGGGTTGACCCGGCCCGGGTCCCGTCGCGGCTCCAGTACGACTATGCGCAGGCCTACGTGGACTTTTTCTCTGACGGCCGCAAGCTGGCGCGCCAGATCGCGCAGGGCTACAAGGACTTCCCGGTCAATCGTTGGCGCGACCTCTTCAGCGACGTCTTGAACCAGCTCGACGAAGCGGAAGGCAAGGCCGCGCAGGTGAGCGACGCAGAGGACCGCGCCCAGGCTCTGGGCAAGCTGGCCGCAACTGCGCCGGCCTTCGACTTCAAGGTTGAGGCGCAGAAGGTGCTGGTGAACTACCAGAACCTGGCGGGCTGCGAGGTCAACTACTATCCGATGGACATCGAACTGCTCTTTTCGACCAACCCGTTTGTGCACGAGGTCACAGGGCAGTTCGCCTTCATCCGCCCGTTCAAGGCGGACACAGTGAAGTTCCCCGAGAACGCCCGCACGTTCGAGTTCGAGCTGCCGAAGGAATTCCAGAGTTCGAACGTCATGGTCGAACTCGCGGCCGGCGGAATGCGGAAATCGCAGGCTTACTACGCTCATGCCCTGGCCCTGCAGGTGATCGAGAACTACGGGCAGGTCAAGGTCACCAGCCAGAAGACCGGCCAGCCGCTGCCCAAAGTGTACGTCAAAGTCTACGCCAAGATGAAGGACGGCGGCGTGCAGTTCTACAAGGACGGCTACACCGACCTGCGCGGGCGCTTCGACTACGCTTCGCTCAGCACCAACGAACTGGACGGGGTGGCCGCGTTTGCCCTGCTGTTGATGAGCGAGAGCGACGGCGCGGTGATACGGGAGGCGGCGCCGCCGAAACGGTGATTTATCCGACACGGACGAACACGGACGGACACGGACGAACACCGACAAAGATACGGGGAGGTGACACAAGTGGTGGTCTTTCCGCTTTACTAAGTAGAAACGCAGAATGTTTCATCCAATTTTATTGGCCTGCAAACCGTTGCGCCATAGGCGTTTACAGCCATTGGTGCAGTTGCCTTTGTCGGATGATTCTTTCCTCGTTTCTACTTAGGGTCTATCTCGGCATGCCGAACAAGCAGATGGTCTTGCCGCCTGCGCCCTGGACCACAGCGAAGTGGCCGTCGGGAGAGACATCGCAGTAGCCACCCGCTTTGTCCCACCGCACCAGCTCTCTGCCGGATGCCACATCATAGATTCTGGTCTGGGGGTCGACTGTGACGACAAGTCGTCTGCCGTCGGGATCAAGAGCGATGCCCTGCGCAAACGACCACCCTTTCTCATCAAGCGGCTTGATCGTCTGCACGAGCTTGCCGCTGCCGGCCTCGTAAACACATACTCCAAACGGCTTGTGACCTACCGTTAGCCTCTGCATGCAGGCAATGAACCGCTTGTCACGGGACAGGCAGGAGTAATCTATCCAGTTGCCCTCGGGGGGGATATCCAGCTTGTGCAAAGTCTTCCCCGTCTTGCTCTCAACTATGGAGTCACCTATGGACAAGATAGACCCGTCCGCGCTGAACTGGGCTACCCCCCATGGAATCTGAGGCTTGGGCAGGAGTATCTTCCCATCCTGAATCTGGCGCAGGGAAATGTCTGGCGAGTCGGGAAGACCGCCAATGCACACAGCACGTCCATCGGCGTAGAAACCCACCCCGTGCATCTGCTGCGGCCCCGGCTTGTAGCGGCCAATTTCCGCTCCACTGGTGAGGTCCCAGACGGCGGCTTCCTCGCATTTCGCTCCGCCCCACTCGCCAAAAGCCGCCAGACGCTTTCCGTCCATGGAGAACGCCACGCGGGTTGCAGGATTGGATATTGAGATCGAGCGCAGCTTCTGGCCAGATTCCAGATCAACGAGCAGCATGGCCCGATTGCAGGCCGCCAGACAGAGCCTCCCGTTGGGCAGGAAATGCAAGCTGCTCACCGTCTGGTCCACCGTAATGGTGCGGATAAGCCCTTCCTTGTAAGAGAGCGCGGCCACGCCGCCGGAACCTGTGCCAGTCGCCGCAGCCTGCAGGCGCTTCTCTACCTGGATTTTGCGCACGCCGGTAAGTTCATTGGCCGCGTCCGCATACCACAGCACAGCACGATTCTGGAGTGCGCCCTTCATCGCCCCGGTTTCCTTCTGGGCAAGCGCCCACCATAGGTCGCCTACGTCAGCCTTGGCCTCGGCTTCCTTTGGCGCCTCGAGCTCCTTCGCGGCAGCGGCCTTCAAGGCGTCGGAGGAGCACTTGGCAAAGAGAGGAAGCGCTTTGTCCCAATTGCCTTTGGTAAGAAGATGATAGCGGCCCACCGCCAGCGCCGCTTCAGGATCGTCGGGTTTTGCGGCTAGTTTGTCCATCATCGGCTTGACCTTGTTCCATTCGATCTGCTGGCCACGGACTTCGCTGGCGCGCGCCTGGAGGGCCTTCAAAGCTTCCACATTCCGCGCCTTGCGAGCCAGGTCTTCAAGCTGCGGCGGCAACCGCAACGCCGCATCGAAGTTGCCGTCACCGGCGAGTTCGCTCATCAGGCTGAGGCCTGCGGCAAGCGCCTTGTTGGCTTCCTCAGGCGTGGCCACCGTTCGCACCACGGTGTTGAACTCGGTCAGCTTTAAGTCCCCCTCGTTGACCTTGAAGGCTGCGCTTAGCGCCTCGACGGCAGCCATAGCCGTGTCAGAATCTCCGGCGGCTGCGGCGATGTCCTTGGCCTCGCGCAAGGCCACATAGTAGGAGGGCAGATCATTTTTGCTGTCCTCGGCGAGCTTGAGCAACCGCTGGGCAAGGGCAACGCGGTCAGCGGGGCTGTGCTTGGCATATTCCTCTTTAAGGGCTTCCTTAATCTGCTTTTCAGGCTCGACCAGGAGAGATGCGGGCGGCAATGGCAGCCGCTTGTCGCCCTCCACCGCCACCTTTTTGTCAGCCGGAGCTTCCTCTCCACGGCAGCGCGCGCCACACGCCATCGCGACAAGAGCGACAAATGCCGCTACAATGATCCGTCTTGAGTTAGGGCCGTGCATGGCCTGGCCTCCCGAAGGCTTATGTCCCCCGTCAACTGACACGCTACCCTTTCCTGCCACATAAACAACGCCCAATTCCCCAGGCCGGCAGCGTTTCCCCTGTTCTCGGGCAAGACCATCTCAGCTATGATAATGACAGTCTCGTCTTCCGGATTATCCATGCCTTCTGTAGGTTGACGACTATGAGGATTAGTCTTGCTGCATCATTCTGCTAAGGCCGCCTCATGCACCGCTTCCAGGCCAAGCGGTGTAGGCTATTGGGGGCCATTGGGGAGTTTGGTTTAATGGACATCAGGTTCATCAGTTCGCTCTGTGCCTTCTCGGTGTGCGCGGCCCTGGCAGCCAATGACCAGCCGCAATGGGGCGAACGCCATTCCCGCAACATGGTTTCCGACGAAACGGGCTTGCCTGAGAGCTTCGATCCGGCCACGGGGAAGAACGTGAAATGGTCCGTGCCGCTGGGGACGCAGAGCTACGGCACACCCATTATCGCCGCCGGGCGGGTGTTCATCGGGACCAACAACGAGCCGCCGCGCAACCCCAAACACAAGGATGACTGCGGCGTGCTGCTGTGCCTGGACGAGAAAGACGGCGCGCTCGTCTGGCAGCTCGTCGTGCCCAAGATCGAAGGCGGCGACCCTTTCAAGGACTGGCCCAAGACGGGCATGGTCTCCCCGCCCACTATCGAAGGCGGCCGCGTCTACACGGTGACCAACCGCGGCGAAGCCGTGTGCCTGGACCTCGCGGGCATGGCTAACGGCAACGACGGCCCCTACGTTGACGAAGGCAAACACATGGCGGTTGCAGGCCAGTCGCCGCATGAAGTCTGCCCGACCGACGCCGACATCCTCTGGCTCTTCGATATGGTCGCGGGCGCGGGCATCTACACCCATGATGCCCAGCACTGTTCCGTGCTGCTTGACGGGCCTTTCCTGTACATCAACACCAGCAACGGGGTGGACAACACGCACCGCAAAATCCGCTGCCCGAACGCCCCCAGCCTGGTGGTGCTCGACAAGGCCACGGGAAAGTTCCTCGCGCGCGACGAGGAAATGATTGCGCCCAACATTCCCCATGCCCAATGGTCGTCTCCCGCGCTGGGAGAAGTCCACGGGCAGAAGCTGATCTTCCTGGGCGGCGCCAACGGCATTTGCTACGCTTTTGAGGCCTTGCAATCCGCGCCGCCGGAAGGGCAGGTGCAGAAGCTGCGGCGGGTCTGGAGTTTCGACTGCGACCCCGCCGCGCCCAAGCAGGAGATCCACAAGTACCAGGGCAACAAGCGCGAAGGGCCCAGCCAGATCACCGGCATGCCCGTCTTCTACAAGAACCGCGTTTACGTCGCCGCCGGCGGGGATGTCTGGCAGGGCAAACGGTCCGCCTGGCTCAAGTGCATTGACGCTTCCAGGAGCGGCGAGATCACCAAGACCGGCGAGCTGTGGTCCTATCCCATCCCGGCCATCTGTATCAGCACACCTGCGATCCGCGACGGCCTGGTGTACATCAGCGACTGCTCCAACAAGGTCCATTGCGTGGACGCCGAAACCGGCCAGGTTTACTGGGTACACGATGCCCAAGGCCCGCTCTGGGCCTCGTGCCTGGTCGCGGACGGCAAAGTCTTTATCGGCACGCGAGCGGGCACTTTCTGGATTCTGGCTGCGGGCAAGGAGCTGAAGGTGCTCTGTTCCGTGCGGCTCGACGGCGAGATCAGCGGCACGGCCACGGCCGCCAATGGAGTGGTTTACGTCGCCACCATGAAACGGCTGTATGCGCTGAAGAAGTAGCACTGCAACGAAATCCGAAACTCGAAATCCGAAATCCGAAGGAAACTCAAAACTGCAAGAAGAAAAATCGCAACCGTTCGGTCTCCGAGCCACGGCCGTGAGGGAGTCCCGAGGCTTCGGGACTTGCTAACGCGCGCGCCGACGCATTTGTTTTTTCTCTTCTTTTCCTTTTCTTTCGAGTTTCGAGTTTCGGATTTCAAGTTTCTATCTTGCCTTGTTGGCGATCACGAAATCCACCAAGGCCTGGCATTGGAAGAAGCCCTGCCACATGTTGTGTCCCTGGCCCGGCGGGACCTCCAATTGAACTTTGCCCCCCAGTTCGCGGTAGCGCTTGGCAAGTTCGCCGGAGTTATCCTTCAACGGCACGACGGTGTCCGTGTCGCCGTGAATGTGGAATATGGGCACTCCAGCCTTGGCCAGCGAAGCGAGCCGGTCAAGCGGGTTGTGCTGAGCCAGTTGCGCTGTCAGCGCGGCCTCGGTCAGGCCGTACGTTCCGCAGGCTTTGGCCACGCCGGGGTAGCTTTGCAGGTTGCACACCGGGTATATCCCGGCGATGCACGCAACAGACCCGGCATTTTCACACGCCCAATTGTAGAGCATCAGTCCGCCGCGGCTCCTGGCCAGGAGGCAGGCTTTGGGAGCCAGGCCGCGCTTTGCGGACATTTCCTTGTAGAAGGCTGAGTATGCTGCGCGCCCCGTGGGACTGCCGTAGGATTCGCCGACATCCATTCCGGCGATGGCGATCCCGGCGGCCAGAAACTTCTCGAACATCCAACGTTCTTCCTTTGCAGGGAGTCCAGGCAGCGTCGGCGCATACCAGACCCAAGGCGTGGGGACGCCTGGGACTTGCTGCGGCGGGAGGATCAGGAAGGCGGTGTGCCCTTCAACCTGGAATACCTGGCCATCCAGCGGCAGCTTCTTCTCCAACGGTTTGCCTCCTTCGCCGGCAGCCACCTGAACGACCAGCCACAGAGAACACAGAGAACACAGAGTTGTTCTTTTTGTTTTATCCATGATCTCGGTGTCCTCTGTGTTCTCAGTGGCGATGTTTTGTGGCGTCCAAGCCCCTCACTTGCAGTGCACCAGCACGCGCAGACGCTTGGCCCTGTAGGAACCGGCACAGCCGCTGAAGGTCCAGTCGGGCTGGCCGGTGGGCTGGTTGCCGATTCCCAGGTCGGCGCCTCCGCCGTCCTTCCACTTATTCAGGGCAAAAAGCGTCTGCTTCGCATCGTGGTTGTG
Organism: Planctomycetota bacterium; assembly: GCA_050010835.1. GTDB lineage: Bacteria > Planctomycetota > SZUA-567 > H5-PLA8 > H5-PLA8 > JAPLOD01. Next base: position 1,486 of record JBEKKG010000146.1, on the reverse strand, counting down.
GACCTGCATGGAGCCGTGTCCGTCCACAGGCTGAGTCGGCTGGTCGCCCCAGTCGTACTTGTCGTTGGCGGCGTTCGGCACGTTGGCGGAGTTATACGGGCCATAGTTGTTGGGCCAGAACTCGATGTTGCCGCCCTGCAGGCCCGTGCCCGTGACGATGCCCTCCACATTCGAGCAAACATTCATGTTCGCCACGTTCTGCTGAAAGTGAGCGCCCGAGGCAACCGTCGGTATCCCGATCTTGCCCAAGTCGTCGGTGAAAGCATCCATGGAGACGTACAGATACTGCATGGCGCCGGTGTTGGGCTGGAGCTCAAGGAAATACGCAATCCGGTCGAACGGCTGCTTGATCTTGCTGCGATTGTCCACATCGTACGTGATGTCGTGGCCCATTCTGGCGAGATCGAGGTCATAGACCAACTGGTAATCCTTGGACTCCGGGGCGCTCGCCTCCAAGCGGTCGGGCGGCGGCGGCAGCGACTTCAGTTCGTCCAGCAACTTTCTGGCTTCCGCCGTCGCGGGCGCGGAACCGTAGGATGTGACAAGTTCGCGCAGCCGCGCCTGGTACGACCACGGATCAGAAGGGTTCTGCTTGAACCAGGCCTTATGCTCTTCCAGCAACCTCGCCGCGCGCTGGTCGCGGAAGTTCCCCATCTCCGCGTCCACTTGCTTGGCACGCTCGTCCGGCGAGAGTTCCTTGGCTTCAGGCGCAGGTGCAGCGCCGGTGGCGAGCGGTGGCTGGGGCTTGGCGGCGGGAGCGCCAACGCCCTCTTCCGTGGGAGGCGGCGCCGCCGGCTTGCCGGCAAGGCCGGGACTCTTCCGTGGCGGCTCGGCCTTGCGCGGCGTGTCCTTTGATGCCGCAGGTGTCCCCTTGGCCTCGGCCACAGGCCCCGCAGGCTTGTTCTTGCCATGGCCTCTTCCGGCAACCAGGAGAAGAATACCGGCCAAGAGCAAGATGACCCCGCCGGCGTACATTGCAATCGTAGCAAACCGCTGCGCGGCTGGCTTCCCTGGCGGAACAGGTTGCGTGTCAACCGTCTCAGATACTGGCACGGTCTTCCGGACTGAGGGGACCTTGACGGCTGTTGGAGACCCGGGGCGCCGCTGGCTTCCGGTCTTGATCTGGGCGCCGGTTGCCAGCCGCGGCGCCGCAGGCTTCGCGGCCGGCGCGGCGCAAGCGGCGCACACCCACTTGCCTTCCGCAGTCTGGACAATATGGCCCGCAGCCAGATCGGTGTCGGCCAAGCGCTGCCCGCACTTCTCGCAATACCGGATCATCATGTTGCTGACTCCACTCACACCACAGCGAGACGCCTGGATTCTATACTCCGCAAGGCCGAAAAGACAATCTTCCTTTGTCAGTCCAAGCGGTCGGGTGCATGTCAGCAAATGTACCGCGGGCGTCCCGCCCGCCCGTGGCAGGCCGGCAGGGCGCGAGGACGAAGGCGGGCGGGACGCCCGCGGTACGCTCTGGGCCACGCATTTA
>JBEKKG010000145.1:0-11204 GCA_050010835.1 Planctomycetota bacterium | reverse complement strand
TAAATGCGTGGCCCAGAGCGTACCGCGGGCGTCCCGCCCGCCTTCGTCCTCGCGCCCTGCCGGCCTGCCACGGGCGGGCGGGACGCCCGCGGTACATTTGCTGACATGCACCCGACCGCCTTGCAAGTGTTGCGCCGGACGGCCAGGTCCGAAAAGCCGCTTGCCACCTTCAAGCGCTCAGCGCTTCCCGGTATTCGGCAGCTCGGCAAGCAGAAGACGCACATCATCAATCCAGAACTGCGCCTTTGAACCATCGCCACCCCCAACACAAATCTGCATCATTTTCAGAGGGTAGTGGACCTGGCCGTCGTCGGCGCCGTTCCAGTGGGCCTCGCCTTCGAACTTGGTTATCGTGATCTTGTTCCACTCGCCACCCTCAAGCTTCACTGGTTGTTGATGGACCTGCTCGGTGGCGTCAACAAAGCGCACGCTGAACGACGGTACATCGCTGGAGCGGGCACTGAACTTGACCGCTTTCACTTGTCCTTCCTTCACGTCCAGATTCCGGCAGAGCGCCACATACTTGCCTCCAGCGGTGAGATCCGCGATCAGTTTCAGGCTGGCCTTGCCCTCAGCCGCCTGGGTCTCGTCGCGCGCCAGTTCCGCGCTGGCGCCGGGAAACTCGTAGCCCAGGTACGTGTACCATTCGTCCAGACCCTTTTCGAAGTTGCCCAAGTCTATGGAATCTGCTGCTGCCGCCTCTTTGGCCGCTCCGTGTGCGCGCACCGCCGCCAGCACGGTCTCGGCGATGAGCCGTGCTCCTTCCTTGTTCGGATGGATCGTGTCAGAGAACAGACTGCCTTTGCCGACCAACGCCGTGTAGAGGTCCACAGCAGCCGCTCCCGCTTTCTGCGCGACGCTGCGCACCGCCGGGCCGATCTCAAGGCGGATGACCTCGTCGGAGATGCCCCACTGCGAGGAGTAGGCCGGCGGCGGCACGCAGACAAGTACTGCCGGCTTGCTCTTCAGGGCCTTGAACCGCGCAATCAGGTTGGCGTAGTCCGTCTGGAATTCATTCTTGTGCGTCTTCCAGTTCTGGGGCATGGAGTCGTTGGTGCCGAGAGCGATTACCACAACGCTCGGCTCGAACTCCTGTGCGGCCCTCAGGGCTGGCTCGCCCCAGTAAGGATGATGGCCGTGGTTCAGGAGGGTTGTGCCGCACACCCCGAAGTTCCCCACGCGCCAGTTCGGCCCCAGCAGCTTGGCCAACTGGGCCGGATAGGAATTGTGGTCGCGATCCACAATGCCGTCACCGAACGTGATGCTGTCACCGACGCAGGCAATCCGCTCCGGTTTTCCGCCTGGTGGCGTTTCAGCAGGCCATACGGCAAGGCAAGGGAGTATCAGCGCGCCCAAAAGCGAAAACATGCTCGTTCGTGCTCTCATGGATTGCTCCTTTCACAAAAAGCCGGTTGTGACTCCAGCGCCTGTTTGGAGATTTCGAGCCAGGCAGCTCGCGCAAACAGCCACACGGCCGTTCGCAGCACACTCTCCGTTCACTCCACCAGGAAGCTGTTCAGTTCCATGGGCCCGCTGTGTATGAGGAACTGCACGCGGTCCTCCACGCACTCCGCCGGCAGCGCGGCGCCCGTGACGAGGTCCGTGACCTTCGGGGCTGGGGTCCATTTTCCGGGAATGCGCAGCGTCAGTTCCTTGGCCAGCACGGCACGGCTCACCACACCCACGTAAAGGCCTCGCGGCGCGGTGTAGGTGCGCACCCGGACGTCGGGATCGGGCGCGACCAGCGCGTCGGGCACGACCGTTCCCCGGAGCGACGGAAGCGCGAGGAACGCCTGCGCGAAGCGGCGATGCGAGTTGATGAAGCCGCGGCCGCAGGTGTACGTCGTGCAGGTGATCACGTTCGGGTCGCCGTGGAAGGACGCCAGCACCTCCTCGGCCATCGCGAAGGCCGGGCCGCCGGGGGTCATCTCGCTGGTTTCGTACGCGTCGTTGTGAACGTTGTTGCGGCCCTTCTCCTCATAGTTGAACATATTGCACATGGCCAGGCCGTCGCCGGTACGGAAGTAGTTGATGTAGGGCTCGTTGTCCGCCAGATAGCGCCAGTGGATGGGCGCGAAGAAGGCGATGCCGTCCACGTCGCGGTACAGCTCCATCAGCGGCCGGTTGTGGCCGTGTCCACGCTTGAGCATATTCAGGTAGTCCTCAGGCTTCCACCTGAGCCTGGCCGCTTGCGTGCGCTCGTAGTACGAGCGTGCTTTGTGAACGTCGTAGAAGTCGGTCCAGTCCCGGGCCGAATTGAAGTAGTCGCCCAAGCTCCAGCCATCGCCGTCCCAGTTGTAATAGTAGAGCTTCATGTCGGGGCGATAGGACCGTAATTTGTCGCGAATCTTGAGGTGGAATTCGAGCCGCTTCTTGTGCCACCACGCTTCGTAGCCGGCGAGATCCGTGGCGCCGGTCTCCTTCTTGAACAGCGCGATATCTTTCGGCCCCTGGCTCATTATCACGCGATCGCAGCGCATGCGCCAAAGAACCCCGATGAGCTGCGGGTACTGCGCGTGGTACGCCCCGACGGTCTCATCCAGAAGCGCGGAGAATTCGTCCCAGGTGGCGGGATGGAGCAGGTTCGCGCCCCAGGAAGCGTAGCGTCCGACCGGCGCGTTGCCGCCGTCGGGTTTCTTGGCGTAGGCCTCCTGCGGGAGCTTGCCGCTGCCGCCATACTCCAGGCGCGGCATGATGGCGATCCCCGCGGCCTGGGCCGCTTTCAGGAATTCCTCATAGGTGTTCAGCTTCTTGCCCGGGGGCAGCCCCTGGAAGGGAACGCAGGGGTCCTCCTGCCTGAAGCCCAGCTTCGAGGGCCAGTAGGAACAGCCGCCCCATTTCAGGACCTCGGGGGCAATGGCATTGAAGCCCAGGAAGCGGGCGTAGCGTGCCACGTCCAGCGGCGGGGCTTCCGGCTCGTGTTCCCAGTCCATCATCAGCACGCGGAGTCCGTGGCCTTCGGGATAGGTGATCTTGGGGCAGGATTTTTGGATATCCTGGACTTCGTAGACGCGAATCCGGCTCGCGGCCGAACCGGCCTCGTACTGGCTGTGGTAACAGCGGCCGTCGTCGTGGAAGAAGAGCCAGATGCCGTTCTCGCCCGGGGCCGTGCGGCTGCCTTTGTAGCCGTAGCCTTTGTCGTCGAGCAGCACAAGCTGGTCGTACCACTCGTAGTCTCCGGAGAGCGGATAGTTGTCCACCGGATCGTTCGGCGAGACGCCCGTCTTGAAGCCCTTGCCGCTGTAATTGCGGCCGGCGTCCTGGTTCAAGGGGCAATAGCGCGTCTTGTCCTCCGGGTACTCGATGCGTACGAGGTAAGCCGTGTGCGGTGTCAGCTTGCCGCGCCCGACGCGATACCCGAACCACTCGTTATTGTTGCACTCGCGATAACGCTTGCCCTTGTACTCGTTGATGACGATGCCCTTGACCCAGGTGGAGTAGGCCCGCAAGCCGACCCAACTGTCGCGGATGCCGCCTTCCTTGTAGGGATGCTGCTCGTCCTTCATGTCGTCAGCGGCGCACTCCACCGCGTCCACGAGCCTGAGCTTGCCGTACGGCGTCTCCTCCCAGGTCTCGGGCAGGGGCGGGAGCGCCATCTGGTCGCGTTCCTCGTACTTCATCTGCAGTTGGTGCTCGGCAAAGGCCGCCAGCGGGCCGCCGCCGCCGGTCAGGAGACAGTCCAGCAGGAACTTCTCCGAGTAGTACAGCTCGCGGCCCTCCGCCGGATCGAGCGCGATGACGCCGGCGAAATCCTTGGCGTTCTCCGCTTTGAGCTCCAGAACGCCTTCCTTGATGACGCGATGGAAGCAGCTTGTGATCCGGTACTCGGCTTTCAGGCCTGCCTGCGGAAACAGCAGGCGCGGGAAGCGCAGGACGACTTCCACGCGCTTGCCGGGCTTGGCGCCCATCTCGAACTCAGCGGGCGGGGATTCCCGTCCGTCCGCGCCGCGCAGCGTGACGCGGAGCGCCTGCGGCTTGATCTGAAACGGCGAGCCGTAGATGCCGCCGCTCATGTACCAATTGGGTATGCGGACGGCGAGCGTGTTGAGCTGCCCGTACTTGATCTTGTCCGGAGATACGACCGTGTGAAAGACCGGGCCGTAGGTCGTCAGCTCGAACACTTTCTCCCCGTTGAGGAAGATCGCGCCGCAGTCGTCCGGCTGCCCCAGGTCCAGGACGAGCGGGCAGCCTTCCCAGGCGGCGGGGATCATGGCCTTCTGGCGGAACCAGGCGATCCCCAGGTAGGACAGGCCCTGCTCGTCCCACGTCTTGCCCACGCGCATCGTCCGCCATCCGGAATCGTCGAAGTCAGGCTTGTGCCAACCTTCCGCCAGGCCAACGCCCTCGCGGGCCTTGTTGTCTTTCTGGAAGCGCCACGGTTGCGTGTCGAGCCTGACCGGCGCGGCCGCCGGCGAGGTATCGAACGCTCCGGCCTCGAACCCGGCAAAAAGCACCTTGCCGGGCCGCTGCAGCCGATTGTTCGAATAGCCCAGCGAAATCGTGTTCAGGCCCGCCAGGGTGGACGGGTTCAGGTTCGGAAAGGCCTCGAAAGGCAGTGTGACCCTGCGCCAAGGGCCGGGCTTGACCTGGAAGGACGTGCCCCACGTCGGCTGCCCGTTCATCCAGCGCCAGTTGCCGCGGTTGAGATGCAGGTCCATCCAGCCTTCCGTGTCATCCGCCTTGCACCAGAAGGCGAGGTACTCGCAGCCGGCCTTGGTCCACGCCGCGCATTTCTCCGGGTCCGGAAGGTGGTAGTCCACGAACTCGTGGCTGCAATTCGGGTACCAGACGTCCATTACCAGCGCATCCTGGCCGTTGAACGCGCCGCGGGCCACGGCGAGCTTGGGGCGGGTGTCGAAGGTGCCGGCGTCACGCTGACCGTACTCCCAGCGCTTGTCGGCGCAGACGTTATCCTGGAGCGCGGCGGTGACGCTGAGGGCCAGCGGCGCCGGCTTGGCGGGGGCCTGCGCGGACGGGCCGAAGGGTTCGAGTTCGGCCGGCGCCGCCTTGGCCTCGGCGCCCTTGGGATCGGCCGCCGCAGAGACAGAAGAGAGCGCGGCCAGCGCCAGGACAGGCAGCGCCGCCCGCAGTGCGGTCCTGATGGGACACATCCAAGCTGTTCCGTTCATGGTCCACCTCCGCCATCGCCATTGGAGATTCGTCCGGCGCCCAGCGGCCCTCCGCCGGGCCCTCTAGTATCTATACAACCAAAATTGGTCTGCGTTACAAAAAAATATACCAAAAGTGGACTACCTGGTGGCGGACGGCGGCTTCCCGGCGGGGGCGCGGGGGCGCCGGGCAATCGGACCCTCTTCTCGTGCAGAGAACCCTGGCAGACGTAAATGAGTGCAGTATAGACGGGCCGCCGCGCAACTGAACGGTTGCCCTCGCCCCTTGCCCCTTACCCCTCGCCCCTCGCCCCTTCCTGCTTCTGCGCCTTCAATGCCCGCTGGTGGTCAGTTGCCCGTTGTCTCCCTTTTTTGAGAGCTTCCAATTCACCGGTATGTCCTGACGGTAGGCCGTCCCGCCGAGGAGGAGGGCCGCCGTAATGGTTCGCGGCACGGATTGTCCCGCAGTTCCGCCTGCCTTCGAGATGCCTTCCGCGCCGAAACCGAGCTTGTCCAGTTGATACGCACTGAGCGTAAACGATACCGTGGCCATTAGCCCCACGGTGGTGATCGTGACGGCCTTCTTGTTCACCTTCCGAAGCTTTGGATACTTGACCGCCACGCTCTTGAGCAGCTTCTTGACGCCCGCCTTCACCGTGCCCTTGGCGTTGAGCTTCGCCGTGTCAACCACATTGCCGAGGGACACAGCGAGCGTCTGAGCTGCCGAGAGGTCCAGGCCCGCAGGCAATTCGAGCGTGCCTTTGAAGGAAACTGTGTCCGCCTTGCTCGCACTGAAGAGCAGCTTGCCCTTCAACACCACCCCGCTGATCGCCATGCTGCTTGGGGGCGTCGTCCCCTGAGCCGTTCCGGTTTCAGCCGCGCTGATGGGCAGCGCGAGATCCGTCGTGCTGGCGTTTCCTTGCGTGTCCGTCACTGTAACAACCGCCAGGTACAGGCCCGCGTCCGTGAACCCGTATGCAGGCTGCGCGCCCTGGTCTGTCGCGAGGACGTTGCCATCAGCGTCGTAGAACGTCGTGCTGATGGCATAGCCGGCAGGCAAAGCGCCGCCGTTCTGGCCCGCCTGTAAGACCACCACGCCGCCGTCCGTGGCCGAAACCGTGACCGAAGTTCCGTCAACTGGGTTGGAGGCCGTGGCGCCGGTGTTCGGAGTGGACTGCCCGGCGCCGCTGGAATTCGGGAGCAACACTGTGTAGGCCGCGCTGGCCACGGCACTGTCTGTCATACCTGTTTGCACTGCGTAAGCCTTGATTGTGGTCGGCGCGGACACGTTGATTGCCGCCGCGTACTGCGGGGACGAGGCCGTCGGCGCGCTGCCGTCGAGCGTGTAGTAGATTGTTGCGCCGCTGGTCGCACAGGAAATCGTCACGGACTGCGCCCCGGCGTAGCCTCCGGCGGCGGGGCTGAAGGTGGGCACAGCGACAGGAACAGGGGCAACGATCGTCAGCGTGCCGCTGGCGCTGGCGCTGCCGGAGCTGTTGCTGTCGGAGATCGTGCCCACGACCGCGTAGCTGCCCACGTTGGTGGGTGGTGTGGCAGAGCCGTCATAAGTGAATGTCACCTGCAGCCCTGCCGGCGCCGTCGTGGCGGTGGCGGACTTGGGTGTGCCGTCATAAGTCTGGGTCAGGCTGCCCAGCGTCACCGTCGCGGCGGCCGGGGCGATGGACAGCAGGCCGACCGCCGAGCCTTGGTAGTTGGGGTCATTGACCGTGGCCACCACGTTGTAGTTGCCCGCGTTCGTGGGCGCAGCGGGCGAACCGTTGAAAGTGAAAACCAGGCTCAGTCCCGCCGGTGTGGTCGAGGCCACAACGTTCTTGGGCGTGCCGTCGTAGGTTTGCGGCGGGTTGGTCAGCGTTACCGTGGCGGTGGCCTTGGTAATGGTCAGCGTCGCGGCCACATAGTTAACGCTGTAGTTGCCCGTTGCAGCCAGGGTGCCCTGCGTGATCGGGTACGCCCCCACGCCGGAACCGGTTGTTGCGCTCGTGGCCAAGACGCCCGTGAACTTGGCCGCGGTGTCCCCATTCACCAACCCTGTGCACGTGTATGTCAGGGCGGGGTTGGCCGCGCCGTAGACCTTGCTCTTGGCGTCGGCACTCAGAGTCAAGGGAGCCGCAGTCACGGTCAGGTTCGCGCCGTTGAACGTGCCGATGGCGTAGTTCCCCGCCGCCGCCAGTGTATTCTGTGTGATGGAGTATGTCCCCACACCGGAACCTGCCGCCGTGCTTGCCGCCAAGCAGCCCGTGAACGTGGCTGACGTGTCTCCATTTACCAGACCGTTGTATGTATAGGTGAATGGCGGATTCGTTGGCCCATAGACCTTGCTCTTGGCATCTGCCGTCACAGTGAGGGCTGCCGGTGTCACGGTGAGCTGTCCGTTGGCCGGGGTGAAGGTGTAGTTCGGCGCGGCCAGCGTCCCTGCACCGCAGGCAATCGTGTAGGGACTGCCGGCCACCGCTGAGCCGGCCGCCGCTGTCGTGGACAGTGTTGGTGTTCCCGTCACGTTGGCCGATGAGGCATTCTCTCCGTTCCGGTAGCCCGTAATCGTGCAGGTCAGCGCAGGCAGGGCCGCGCCGTAAACCTTGCTCTGCGCGTCGGCAGTCACGGTCAAAGGAGCCGCAGTTACGGTAAGGTTCGCCCCGTTGAACGTGCTGAGCGTGTAATTCCCGGCCCCCGCCAGCGTGTTCTGCGAGATCGGGTACGTCCCCACACCCGAACCGGTTGTTGCGCTGGTGGCCAGCGCGCCCGTGAACGCGGCTGACGTGTCTCCATTTACCAGACCGTTGTATGTATAGGTGAGTGGCGGATTCGCTGCGCCATAGACCTTGCTCTTCGCGGCCACCGTCACGGTCAGGGGCGCCTGCGCTACCGTCAGGTTCGCGCTGTTGAACGTGCCGATCATATAGTTGCCGGAGGCAGCGAGCGTGCCCTGTGTGATGGGGTAGGTCCCCACCCCCGAGCCCGCCGTCGCGGCAGTTGCCAAGGCGCCCGTAAACGAGGCCGAGGTGTCTCCATTCTCCAAGCCCGTGTAGGTGAAGGTCAACGCGGGCACAGCCGCGCCATAAACCTTGCTCTTGCCATCCACCGTCACCGTGAGCGGAAACAAGACCGTCACCGTTGCCGAGCCGTTGATGGTTCCGGACGTGGCGGTAACGGTAGCGGGGCCGGCTGAACTTCCCGCCGTGAAAAGCCCCGAAGCGTTGACCGCGCCGCCCGTAGCGCCCCAGGTCATCGCCGGCTGTGACGCCAGCGCAACGCCGAACTGATCCAGTGCCACAGCCGTGAACTGCATGCTTGCCCCCGCCGCAACCGTGGCCGGCGTGGGGGTCACGGTAATGGTTGTAAGAACCGGCGGGTTCGATGAGGCGGCCACGCTGAACGCGACGCTGCGGCTCACCGGGCTGTTAGCCGTCGGAACGCTGTACGTCGTTGACGTCGTTCCGGCGGCGAGATTCTGGGTGCAGGTCTTGCCCGTGCCGCCGGAATCGTCCCAGACGTGGGTAATTGACAGCGCGCCGGGAGATGGCGTAGCGTATTCGCCGTACAGGCGCACGTAACGGATTCCGGCCGTGTAACCGCCGTTGTAGCTGATGACCTTGACAATGGCCTGGTTCACGCCGGCCGAGGATATGTCTACCGAGCCGTAGCCCCAGAAGTCGGATCCCTGGTTGTCGCTGTCGGGCGACTGGTTGGAGAACGTGGTGAAGCTCGTGCCGCCGTCGGTGGAGACGGCCAACTGCGCATATCCTCCCGCCGGTGGAACGCGCGACTGGATGTCCGCTGCCGCGTCAATTTGTTTCAAAGTCGTTCCGGGCGGCGCGCTGATGCGATAACTCACCCAGATCGGCTGATTGTTATTGCTCGAATACGCCATGTCGTTCCCATTGGGCAACGCCGAAAAGGAAACGTTGGCGCCGCTATCGGCAACCTTGAACACATTGGCGTTGGCGAGGCTGCTGAAATCGGGGTTCTGCTCAACCACGCCCTTGTTGCCCGCGTTGTAGGTCACGAGGCTGCCGCCCGCGTTGAGCGTTGGAAAGACCGCGACGGCGACTTGCACGCAGTTCTTCAGCGTGAACGCGTCGAGCCCGGCGCTGGTGGAGACCGTGAAACGCATGAGGTACGCGTGATGGCCTTTGACGAGATCGGTGAAATCCAGCGGGGTCGTGCCGCTCAGTGTTCCCGCACTCGTCCACGAAGCGCCGTTGTTGGTCGAGATCTCGAAGGGCACCGAGCCGACAGCGGTGGGGACGATCCAAGCGCCGCCCGTCGCGCCGCTCTGCGCCGGATCGGAGCCGTCGGAGGGAATGCCGGTGAGGCAGTAAGGGCTGAAGAACGCCAGCGTGATCTGGGCCGTGCCGCTCGATGCCGCCAGGTGCGGCGAGGTCGCCGAGTAGACAATCGCCGCATCCTTGGCGACCACGGCGTCATCCGTGTCGCCGGCTGGGAGCGTCGGCGTCCACTCGAAGATGCCGTTGCCGAAGCGTGTGTTGGCCAGTGCGGTAGATGCGGGCGGCTGCTGCGCCGGAGCAAGACCGACGTACGACCAGTCGCGGAACGGCCCGCCGCTCCCGACGAAGCCCCACCAGCGGTAGACGCCGGGAGCGCCCAGGTAATTCGGCAGGCCGTCGCGGTCCGCAAAGCGCGTGAAGGTCTCGCCGCGCTTCAGCACGTACGCGATCGGGCGGGCCTGGTAGCCATAGCCGTCCAAAGGCGCCGACGTGGCCGGCGTAAGACCTGTAAATCCGCCGGTGTAGTAGCCGTACCAGTCGCCCGAATGCGTACCCTCTGCTCCGCCCTGCTGGTTCCCGAACGGATATTGGGGGATGGCTAGGGGGTAGTTGAGCAGCAGATTGATATTGCCGATGAGGTCGTCAACGCCGGCGAACTCCGCCGCTGCATTGTTGGTCATCGAGATGATGCTGGCGCTGTCCGCGTTGATCATTGCCCAGCGCGTGCCGTAGTATACCTCATGCGTGGTGTCGCCATTAATGCTGCGGCAGCGCGATTTGAAACCGGCGGTCTCGAAAATCGGCCGGCACATGCTGTGATTCGTGCCGCACACACCATAACCGAAACTGAATTGCTGCGAGAGACAGTCGCGGTCAATCATCAGTGGATTGTCGTTGGGCGGATTGGGCACGACGCCGGGGAGGTTGTATTCCTGGGGGCTCCATTGATGGTAGTAGTGTTCAATGCGCCAATACCACAGCTTGATAATCTGGTCCTTCACCGGATCGCCGGTCGTCGGCCGGCCCGTGGTGGCCAGCGCCGACGCCACGAGGTTGGACAGGTTCGAGTACGCCAACTCCCCCTGATAATACGGGTGATCGGTCTTGATCTCGGGATCGCCTACGGCGCTCCCAGCAGCGAACGCTGGGGCCAAGGTGGCCAGTGCCGCCGCCGCAGTGACGAACACCCATGCCGCGAGACACGTTCCGTTCTGCTTACGCAAGGTAGTGCTGATCATGTCTGAGAACCCTCCTCCGGCAAACTGGACGTCAACATGGCCCCATCCACCTGGCCTGCGTACCGACGATAACTTCTCATGTTAAAGGTCTAGGCGTTTGGGGCTGGAATGCAAGGTTGATTTGTTCGAAAAAGCGGCTCTTGCGTTTCCCCTCCCCTCGCGGGCGGGGGTAGGAATGGTTGCAGTCGTCAAGCCCGTTCCACCATTGCCCCCTCCCCTCGCGGGCGGGGGTAGGAAGCTAAGAGAACAGACAACCTCTACGGCGGAAGGAAAGCGGCTTGACGTTTGGGGTTCAGGTCAACGGCGCGTTGCTTCCCCGGCCTCGCGACCCTCGCCGTAGACTGGCAGTGCAGGGCCAAGATGACCTGTTCTAATGACCGGAGGTGACTCAAATGACGGCCAGCCACCTTTTCTATGGTTCAGGGGTTGCAACCTGCGTAGCGGCCCCAGGACATCATTGGCCAAGAAGTATTTGGACGAAAGTTCTTGCCTTTGGCACGGCACTTGCTTATTAGATACTGTTCTCGTCCAAATCACGTTTGGACCATGGCTCTTTGACAATTGAATAGAGACAGCATTGAGCTTTCAGGTGGCCGAACTCGCTGTTGATT
>JBEKKG010000144.1:0-11227 GCA_050010835.1 Planctomycetota bacterium | reverse complement strand
CTTGACAGTGCGCCTGCCGCCTGGCGCTTATACCACTCAAAGGTCCGCCGCAGGCCTTCGGTGAACGGCACCACCGGGCGGTATCCAAGACGTCTCTCTATCTGCGCCAGATCCGCCTGTGAATGGCGCACGTCGCCAGCTCGAGGCGGCTCATAGGTCACGGCTCGAGACTCTCCCGTTATCTCGGCCAGAGTGCTGATCATCTGGTTCAAGGACCAGCGCTCGCCGCAGCCCACATTCAGCACCGCCCCACCCAGGCGCTCCGGCGCCCGGGCCGCCAATAGGTTTGCCTCAACGGCGTTGTCCACGTAGGTGAAGTCGCGGCTCTGTTCGCCGTCCCCAAAGACCGTGAGCGGCATGTCCTGCGCAAAGGCCAGACAGAACCGCGCAATCACGCCGCTATACGTTGAGCCGGGATCCTGACGCGGTCCGAAAATGTTGAAGTAGCGCAAGGCCACCGTATCCATCTGGTAGCAGCGCGCAAACGCCAGCAGGTAGTATTCGCAGGCCAGTTTCGTCGCCGCGTAGGGGGACAGCGGTTGAGGCAGCATATCCTCCCGCTTGGGAAGCGCGGCAGCATCGCCGTAGGCCGAGGATGAGGCCGCGTAGATGAGCCGTCGCACGCCGGCACGCCGCGCCGCATCCAGGAGCATGACGGTGGCATGGACGCCGCTCATGTGGCTCAACACCGGATCGGCCACCGACTTGGGAACGCTCGGCACGGCGGCCTCGTGGAAGATAACCTCGATGTCCCGAACGGCGCGCTCGCACACGGCCATGTCAGTCAGGTCTCCCTGGATGAACTCAACCTGGGAGAGGAACGTTTGCAGGTTCTCGAGCCTGCCTGTCGACAGGTTATCCACCACTCGCACGCGTAGGCCTGGGGGGGACTCCTTCACGAGCCGCTCCACTAACTGGCTACCGATGAAACCCGCTCCACCGGTGACAAGAACGTTCATGGATCTGCTCTCCTGACTGTTAAAGCGGCAGGCGCCAAGCCACGCCGGGATGACGTGGACTCTGCCCATGGGCGCGCTGCCGCGCCACCGCACTTAGGAGTCTACTCATCACGTATTTGGCATTAGTGCACAGGATAGCCGGGAACAGCGGCAGTGTCCAGCGACAATTATTTTCCCTTTTTCCCCGGTCGGAGAGGCGGCAACAAGTCGAAGGAATCCGGAATGATCTGCCGCGGTCGGCCCTGTGGTTTGGCAGCTCGTGGTACACCCGTCCCTGGAGCTCTGCTTCGCCAAGGACACGCTGCCACATCCTCGCCTTGTCCCGCTTTCTTCCGCGCGAGTCTGGCCACGATCTCCACGGCTGGACTTTCACGCAGATCGTCAATGTCCGCCTTGAACGACAAACCCAAGCATGCAATCACAGGATGCTCGAAGCGCTGGGCATGCGCCTTGGCCGTCCGCTATTAGACAGCGAGCAAGTTGTTCATGTTCCGCGCCACATCAACGAGCAGTTGCGCAAGGACTGTGCTTACGCCGGGATCCGGACTGAGAACAACCGCGGAGAGAAACTGGACTTCTACGCAGCAACACGGCACACATTCTGCACGCTCCTTGGCCGCAACCCCAAGGTCCCCGTCCACACCCAGCGCTAGCTTATGCGTCACACCGATTTGAGAACGACGCTGAAGTACACTCATCTGGAAATGGCCGACCTCGTGCGAGGCGCGGAGGAGCTTCCGGCTAGCGCCGAGATTTGTGCCAACTCTATGCCAACACCGGCCCGCATTTTGGTGCACGGCGATGCAATGCTATGCAATCCAGCAGCCGCGGGAAACGAGGCCGCCCTAACTGGCAACCCCAGCGCAGCGCAGCAGTTAGCACAGCCATGCAACGCTGTGCATGAACTCGCACAAGTCATGGCGATTATTGAAAAATGGTGGAGGCGGCGGGAATCGAACCCGCGTCCCTATCGCCACACGCTTCTTGTAAGTCCTTGTTGGCATTGCAGCTTACAGAGGCGGCGACGGTGCGTACCCCGGTGCCGTTCATTGTGGGTGCATAGATATTGCCGATTTCCTGCCCCGTTGTCCCTTCCCGTATCGCCACGGCTTGAGCGGCGGCGGGCCTGATCGTCTCCCCTACGGCCTCGGCTACTTCCGCCAGCCTTTCGGCGCGGGCGCGGGCGTACACATTCATGGTCAAGTCTGGCGTGGAATGGCGGGCAAGGGCCTGGGCTTCCTTCACGTTTGCCCCGGCTTCCAGCACGAAGGAAACATAAGCCACGCGCAAGCTGTGAAAGTCCACCTTGCCCCCCGGCGCCCATTTGGTCAAGCCCGCGGCTTCCAGGTCCTTGCCCAAGTCGCGGGCGGGGTGGCTTGGCACGTAAAGCAGAGGATCGGCGGGAATCTTTAGCGCCTTCCCGTCCCGGTGGTAGTGTTCCAGGAATTGACGATACAGGGCGGCGGCAGTCCCGGTCTTGGCGAAAGTGTCCAGCCTTTCCACCAGCCACGAAGCCAGCGGTTGAAACGTGGCCTTGCGGCCCTTCGTCCAGGCGGCTTCCAGGTTCAAGCCCCCGTGGGCGGTGTCCAGGTGCTTCACGGTCAAGGCGCGCAACTCGCCGGCACGAAGCCCGCTTGCAAAGGCCACTTCGTACACCAGCCGGCGGTGCTCGGCACACTTGGCCAGTAGCGCGGTGATCTCTTCCGCGGTGACACAGCGGCGCTGCGTCTGCGGGTCCGTGTTGAAGCCGGCCATGCCTGCCAGCGGGTCGGTGTCGAGATAACCGCGTTGCTTGCACCACAGGATGAAGGCGCGCAAGGCTTCAGCGTACCCTTGCAGCGTCTTGGGCGCGGGCTTGCGCGGCGCTTGCGCGGGTGTACTAGGCGTGACGACAAGCTCCCTCAGCGCCTTCTCGACGCGGGGCAGGCAGCCTTCCAGGTCGGCTATCATCTGAAGCCCAAGCTGCTTTTGCCAGAAAGACAGGCGTTGTTCCTTGACGCGGGCGTGGCCTTCGCCCCAAGGGTGTCCACCATGCCCCCCTGTGGCGCGGCCCCACTCCATGTACTCGCCAAGGACTTCAGAGAACAGGCGCGGCGTATCGCTGGCCTTGGGCGGCGGCAAGACTCCTACTCGGCACTTGTTGTGCTCGGCTTCCTTCGCCTGGGCCATGCTGTTGACTTCTTTCCAGTTCCCCCGATGAGTAAAGAAGCATTGCTTGCCTGTCCAGTCGGTATACCAGCCACGGCGCAAGCCTGAAGGTAACGTCTTTCTACATGCACCAGCCATGCTACTTTCCCCCTTCCAGTTCGTCCCGGCGCGGCTTCAACAGCCACGGGCCAAGAGGCAAGCCGGCAACCTTGGCCAGCTTCAGCCATGCGGCCCGCTCGTTTGCGGAAATCTTCACAATGACGGCAACCGTCTTGGCGTTGCGCCCCAAGCTCGGCCTGCCCATTTTCACTTTGCGCTTTTTCATCTTCACCCCCTCATTATACTTCAAGTTATCCTAAATGTCAAGAGCAAAGTTTCTGGAATTTGCGATTTTCTTTTTCCAGCCGCGCTTCCAGGTGCCTGACTATGCTGCCTGCCGTCCAAGTGTTCTTGCCCATAACCCGGATCGGCCAAGGCAATTCGCCCCGCTTGACGGCGGCTTTGATGCTGGCGGTACACTTGCCCAAGAGCTTGGCCAGTCCCGGTTCTGTAATCATGGCCCCCGGTGGCAGTGCGCCGATTGTGGCGAAGACACCGGGCAGTTCCGGCGCGGCCTGGGGTTCCGCGGGCGGTTGCTCGGCTTGCGGTGCTTCCTGCTGTGCTGGCGCGCTTGGCGCGGCCTGGATCGTGACGGGCGCGGCCTGGCCTTCTGGCGGGCCATGGGTTGCGGCGGCGGGGTCCTGGGGTGCTGCAGGTGCTGCTGACGCGGTGCTCTGTTCAATCATGGCTTTTCTCTCCTGTGCTGAAAAGGTCTCTTGCGGTTGGAATTGGCCGGCCTGCGGTCGGGACTTGAACGGCTACAACTTCGGCTTTCTCGTTGTTGGGGCTTGTGCGCTGCCAGTACTCGGCCGCAACTGCCGCGGTGGCCTCGTCACGGTAGACACCGCCAAGGATTTCCACGGCCTTACTGCCACGCATAAGAATCAAGTAGCGCGTCACGGTTGCAGGCGCCGGCGCGGGCGGGATCCCGAGGGCCTGGGCGGGCGCGGCGGCTTCGTTCCTTTGCTTCATGGCTTCGCTTCTCCTTGGTCAACCTTCGCAACCCTGACGCGAAAGGCGGAAACTTCGGGGCGGCGCTTCAACTCCGTGGCCTGGGCCTCGGCTTCACGGCGTGGCAGTGGCGCGCTTACGTTGCGCCAGCCGCGGCGTTGCCAGCGTTGGACGCGGTAGACGGCGGGCGCGGTGGCGGTGCTACTTGCTGCCTCACTCATTCTGTGCTTCCTCCAAAATGCGGCCTGTGCTCTTGCTGAAAACCAGCCGCACGCTTCCGCCGGGTCCTTGCCGGGCCTTCAGGACAACGGCCTTCATTTGCACGGGGTCTTTGGGCTTGCCAGTATTCCAGTCGTCACGGATCAAACCAACAACGTTGTCCATATCGGCCACAACTTCGATACTGCCCTTGGCGTCTTGCAGGGCAATTCCACGCTCTCCGGTTTCTCCGTTCTGGCGTCCAAAGGCGGCCTTGTTGGCTTGCGCCAGCGGCACGATATGCGCTCCCGTCCGTTGTGCGGTGTCGAAAACCCAGTTCGTAAGGCGCGGGATTCTCACAAGGTCGTCACAGTCAAACGGTCCTACCTTGGCGAGATAGTCCAGGAAGACAACCTTCCAGCCGCAATGCCGCACACCGTCACGGATCACGGCTTCCACGGCCTGCGTGGTGGGTGCTTCGTGGTGTTGCGGGTCAACCGGGAAGCGGCGGCGGTCGAGAACGTACAGCGGCCAGCCCGATAGTTGCGCCAGCGTTTCGGCAAACTTGGCGCCTTCGGGCGTCGTCATGGTTTGGTGTCGTATGTGCAGGCGCGGAATTGCGGCTTCGATTCCAACTGCCAGCTTCCAGATAGAATCCTCCGGCATTTCCAGAGACAAGAACCCGGCGGGCGTTTCATGCCGGGCCTGGGCAAGCCACAGGTTCACCGCGAAGACCGATTTCCCCATTGCGCTTGGAGCAAAGAGGGAAGTTGCTTCGCCGGCCGCAAAGCCCCCGCCAAGGGCGCGGTCAAGTTCCGTGTATCCGGTCTTGTAGAACGTCGCGGGCGCGAAAGTCGAAAGGTCTTTCAACCGGACAGCGGCCACTTGCTGCCACAGGTCAACCCCGCCAGCCCACACGGGCGGCGGTTCCTGGGCGGCGTCCAGGATCGCTTGAACCGTTGCGCGCTTCGCGGCGTCGTCCTTCCCTTCCGCGTCCAGTTCGGTTACGACATCCGCAACGTCCCCACCTTCGGGCAAGCCGGGCCATGCCTTCACCGGGTCAACGGTGCGCACAACGGCGGGCGGTTGCAGATCCGCAAGGACCCCTTGCACGTA
Source organism: Planctomycetota bacterium (assembly GCA_050010835.1). Classification (GTDB taxonomy): domain Bacteria; phylum Planctomycetota; class SZUA-567; order H5-PLA8; family H5-PLA8; genus JAPLOD01. The sequence continues at coordinate 5,756 of JBEKKG010000144.1, read as the reverse complement.
GCGGGCGTAGTCGCGGCCTGGCGGGTCACGGTCGGGCCATATCACCACGGCGCGGCCTGCCAGCGGCGTCCAGTCTGTCTTGCCTGCGCTCTTGGCGCCGTGCGCGCTTGTTGTGGCTAGAATGCCAAGGGCGTCCAGTGCCTCGGCCTTCTTCTCGCCTTCCACAACGGCCACGGGCGCGGCGGAATCCAAGGCCAGCTTGTCCAGGTGAAACAGTGGCAACTTGCCGGGCGGGTCGCCAAGTTGCCAGCCCGTCCCGTTGCGGTGTACGGGCTTGAAGGTCTTCTCGCCTTCGCTGTCCAAGTCCAGCCGGAAGACAACCATAACCGGCAAGCCGTCCAGCCCGTTGTAAGCGTCGCGGCGTGTGCAGCGGCCTTTCGTCATGCGCTCGAAAGCGGCGGCGGCTTCGTTCAGGTCCTTGAAGATCAGCGGCGGCTTGGCGGCTTGCGCGGGCTTCGCTGCCCTTCTTCGCGTGTCGCCAGCCCCGTTGCCGTACAATTCCAGGGCGCGCTTGACGGCGGCCTTGTCGTCCAGCTTTTCGGCGCGGGCCACAACGTCAACAATCGTTCCCCCGGCTTCACAGACATGGCACTTCCACAGGAAGACCCCGCGTTCCTCTGAAACCGAAAGACTGCCAGTTTTGTCTTCGCCGTGCCAAGGGCAATGGCAGTGGCCCTTGTCGCCATTCACCTTGGCGCCAACGTCGCGCAAGGATTGAAGCAATGCGCCTTCATCGGCCTTCAAGCGGGCAAGGGCTTCGCCGTTCATACCACGGCCCCCTTCTGCAGCCGCTTCTGCATTTCCAGGATCACCAGCGGGATTCCCGTCTTGGGGTCAAGGGGTGCCAGGTCTTCTGGATTCGGTTCTTCGGGCGGTGAAGGTTCGCCGGCGGGCGAAACCGGCAACCGCTCTCTCTTTAGAGAGTCTTGGAACGCTTTCCGTTCTCTACCCTTGGAACGTTTTCCGTTCTCTACGGGGTTGTGCGCCGTAAGGAACGTTTTTCGTTCTCTACGGTGAAGCGTGATTCTCAAAAGGGTTGCAGTCTGGACGTTCCCCACTTTCACCGGCACGTGTACGCGGTCAATCCAGGCGGCTTCTTCCAGCGTCGTCAAGGCAGCGGAGATAGTCGGATCCCGCGTGATACCAGCGGCTTTTCCGATTGCTTCACGTGTCGGGGTGACAACGGCCCTACCACCGGACAGGGCTTCCAGGGCCTGCCACACACACACGGCGGCGCGTTTCTTTCGCCACAGGCGGGCCAAAGTCCAGGGGCGGCGGCGCTTCATCCTCGGCCCCCTTCTGGCACGAGCTTCCACTTGCGTGTCAGCCGTCGGTGCGAAAGCGTGCCTTGGGCGGCGCCAGTGCCCGCGGGGGTAATCGTCCCGGCCTTCCACAACGCAAGAACCGTTGCGCCGATTGCGTTGCTACCGGGAATGTGGTGCCGTAGTCGCGTGGCGCTCGCGGTTCCTTCGCCGTAGCGTTTCAAATCAGCCACGAACGCAGCGCGAAAGTCCATGCTGGCGTTCTGCGGGTCCATGGCGGCGCTCCCTTCTGTCGCGGTCACTGGCGCGGCGGGCGCGCTGGTGTTGGTCATCTCCGGTGGGCTGCCCCCGGCGCGGCCCTGAGCGTTCTTGCGCTCCCCGGTGATGCCAAAACCCAAATCCGCCTTGATTTCAAAAAGGCAAACGGGTATCCTTGTCATCGGTGTCAAGCCTGTTCTGTTCTTCTGGCCCCTCTCGTTTGAGAGGGGCTTCTTTTTCCATGCTGGACGGCTGGGGGATCGCACCCCACCGGGAAGGTGTCAAGCCTGCCCTGGACCTAGTCCGCCGCCCAGCTATTCCGCACCATCATGTCCTTTCGCGCCGCCTTTCTCCGCGGCGCCGGCGGCCTGATCGGGCTGTCCTTGGAGTAGCTCAACCGCATTCAATCGCGCCGGGTCCACCACGCCAATTAACCGGGCTGCCTTCCGTGCGTCCTCCCGATAGAACGCTGACCGACCCATGATCTGCGGCGGTTCCACTTTTTTCTGAAAGAGTAGGTTGCTGACGCGGTACGGCGGCACACCAAGCAGGGCTGCAAGTTGGCCCGTGCTGAGTGGTCCGCTTGTCTCTCTTGGTTGCATCGTAAGTTCTCCTAACCACGCTCGGCCAAAAAAGGGGCGGCCCTTGCCGCTCCCTTGCCTCAAAGTTGTGGCGTGGCAGGAGCAAGCCACCGCGCCACGGGCAAGGGCCAGGGCCAGCGCGACCGCGCCGGCTTTGAACTGAGTATTTGAAGAAGGTGCCCACATCCCTTGCCCTTTGCTCTCCCCTTGCTCGGGGGCCGCGTGCCTGAACCACGCTGTTCAGCCGCGCGTGACAAGGGCATTGTAGATCCCAATAAGAAGACCCCTTTGCGAGTCCCACGGATTCCCAAAGGTCCCTATGGGACTCATAGGCAAATGGTTCCCATTCGCAAAATGGGACTCAGCAAATCAGGTGTTTTTGGGCGAGGGGATGCTTCTTGAATTTATCCTTGGATACGACATTTTCGTCTCCATCGTCCCGGCAGTCGGCGAGCCAGCGATAGGCAGTTGACTTGGTGACACCATGCTCCTGCAACGCATTGGCTGTTTCCTCAAGCCCACGGGTTGCGCTTCGATCTCGAAAGATGTCGCTCAATCTGAATTTGGCATGGGAGCCTTTTGGCGGTTTTCCAGACAGAAATTCGCGAACTTCGTTCCGTGCCACAGCAATCGTTCTAAGCGCATCAGCATCCCAAAAGAGAGCTTGCAGGGTTCCCAAAGCTGGCAAAAGGGTGCCAACGGGCATTAAAGGGGGTAATAGTTCCGGGACAACCTCACAGATGGCCCGCGCCGTCGTAAGTGCGTTTGAATACTCTCGAAATTTGATCTCAGTTTCGCGCGGGTCGGACGAAGGGTGATAATCGCGGATGCTAAAAACCTCATCGAGACAAATCAAGAGGGCCTCTAGGACTGCCCTTGGTTTTTTTTTCACCAGGGCCGTAACCTCTAGGATCTTCTTAGCCCGCTTGACTGGCATCTCAAAATCTGCGGTCGCGAGATATTGCGAGAATGTTTCAATAAAGGACTGTGCAACAAGTGGTTCTTCCACGTTGTGCTCCTTCGCATGAGCATTTTTCTTCGCAATGGTTTGGCGCACGGGCTGGCCGGCGCGAAGTGCCGGCCGGGGAGCTACCCCTTGCCCGCGCAGCATGGTTATACCACTAATTCTTCCCCGTCAACTGCCCGCTGTCTCCCTTCTTGGAGAGCTTCCAACTCGATGGTATGTCCGCTCGGTAGGCCGTCCCGCCGAGGACCAGGGCCGCTTGCACGATTGGGAACAAGGTTGTAGCCGGGCTGGAGACTCCTTCCGCACCGAACCCGAGGGTGTCCAGTCGAATGGCGCTGAGCGTGAACGACACCGTGGCCTTCTGCCCTGCGTTCGTGAGGGTTGCGGGCTTCTTCAGCTTGGGATACTTCACCGCCACCTTCTTGAGCCGGTTCTTCTGGCCGGCACTGGCTTGGCCTTTGGTGTTCAGGTTCGCGGTGTCGAGCACGTTGCCGAGAGACACAAAGAGCGTCTGGGCCTTCGACAGATCCAGACCGGCCGGAAGTTCAATCGTGCCTTTGAACGTCACGGCGTCCATCTTGACGGGGCTGAAGAAGAACTTGCCTTTCACTGACGCGGCACTGATGCCCATGTAGGTGGGCGGCGTTGTCCCCGGGGCCTCACCGCACTCGCCCGCGCTGATGGGCAGCGCGATCTCCGTCGTGCTGGTTCCCTGCGGGCCTGTGACTGTGACGACAGCCAGATACATGCCAGGGTTCGTGAATTGCCAGGCTGCCTCTGTGCCCTGGAGCCGTCGGGCCTGTTCCGCAGCCAGCGGCGACTGGCCAGCCTCCGCCGGGCACCAATTGCAGCGTGCCGCCAGCGGTCAAGGTGCCCTGTGGTGGACGGGTCATAGGACAAGGAGTTGAGAACATGCAAAGTGCAAGCCCGAACGACCAGCCCAAGACCTACTCCGCCCGGACGGTGTTCCGGGCCATAGCGGGGACCTGCGAGCTATTCGGCCGCAGATTCGATGAATTCTCCCACTACGTGACGATCGTGCCTGACATCAGGGAGGTCCGCCGCCGGCTGGACCTGCTCAGCGCGCGCAACGCGACGTATGAGATTATCTCTGACCTGGACCTTGAGCTGCGAAGCGTGTTGCGGGTGGTCGCGGCGTTGCTCGGAGAGCAAGTGCAGCCAGATACCGTGCAGCCGACCAACCGGCCAACGTTGCTCAGCGAGTGCGTCCGGCGGTTCGAGGGCACCACGTCCCGAACGCTGATCTCCGAGTGCGTTGCCGCCATCAAGACCTGCCGCGCAATGCAGGAATTCGCGGTCTGCCTGCATGAGCGGCTTGTTGAATGCGGCAAGGCGTTCGAGGAGTTCAAGGCGATGCCGGATGGCCCGGAGAAGGCCGGCACCCGCGAGCGCCTCCGGGAGATGAAGCGGGCGCTGACCATCATCCGTGCGCGGATTGCCCACTGCTGGAAGAGGGCCGTGGAATACGCGAACCGGTGACCGGGCTGCCTGAAAACCAGGCCCGGCAGCAACCTTGTGCCGGCGGCAGCCGTTCGTGCGGGCCGACACCCCGGTTTAGGGCGGCAACGACTGGCCGCCCATTATGCCGTCTTCCGGCACAGGGGGGGCCACGGCCGACGCAAGGACTGTCCCCACCGTGCTGTGGCGGCGGATGGGCGCGGCCGAGGTCGCTGGCGCGGCACGAACCGCGTGCTATACCCGCCCGGCATCGTCTTGAGCCTGGCCGTTGTGCCGGAGCCCGCGGAGGACAAGAGCACCATGGACGACAAGGAACTCGCCAAGGCCATCGAGCGCCAACGCAGGCTGGGCTTCGGTTTCCGCTGGGACGGCTTGGGCGACTGGACGACCGAGGCCCTCTTCGCCAAGCTGCGCGAGTGGGGCGTGGCCACGTCCCTGGGCCAGTTTCCGGCGCAGGCAAAAGCGGCTGGCCAGCCGGCGGTGCTCTACGAGCAGTGGCGGGACCGAATGCAGCAGCACGCCGACGACCACAACCTGGACCTGCGCTTCTGGGGCGACTTCGCGCTCATCGCGTCCGAGGAACTGTGGGAGCGGCTGACGCCGGAATTGGCCTGTCCCGACACCATCTCCAACTACTTCACCGATGCCCTGGGAAAGGGCCGGAAGCGCAAACGGCATCCGGTAGCCAAACACCCCGACGCCAAGGTCAACGCCCTGCTGCATCTCGTGGACTATCTGTTGCAGTTCCCCGCCGGCGACCGGACCCAACGGTTCGAGGAGGTGGAACAGACGGCGGCACTCGACCTGAGCGCCTGCATCACGGACGCGGTGTACCAACTGGCCAAAGACAAGCCAGAGGACGCGATTAGAGTGGGCGAGATCCTGGCACCTTCCTGTGTTCACGTCCATCCAGAATGAGATTACCACGGCATTGGCCTATGCAGGACACCGTGAGCTTGCGCTGCGTCGTGCCCAAGCCGGCCTTGATGCGTTCCCCGATGGGTTCCCGGAGCACTGTGCCGCCGCGGAGGTCCACCACGCGCTCGGCGATGGCGACAAGGCGTTGGAGTTGCTGAGGGCTGCACGCAGCCTGGTCAGCGATCCCGTGGATGTAGCCATCGTTGACAGCCGGGTCGCCGCAATTGTGGACGAGCGCAAGCAACGGGAGAACGCCAGGCTTGGCACGACCAGCACTGGCTCGGCGCCGCC
>JBEKKG010000143.1:0-11247 GCA_050010835.1 Planctomycetota bacterium | reverse complement strand
CGGCGGCCCGATGCGGGCGGGCACGGACAGGCAAGGCAAGAAGATAGACCTGATTTCCGTCTTTGAGGGCGTCGGCGCGCTGGCCTCGGGCCGGATTGACGAGGCGCGGCTGCTGGAACTGGAGCAACTCGCCTGCCCCGCCTGCGGCTCCTGCGCCGGCATGTTCACCGCCAACTCGATGAACTGCCTGTGCGAAGCCCTGGGCATCGCGCTGCCGGGCAACGGGACCATTCTGGCCACCGTGCCCGAACGCCACGAACTCGCCCGCGCCGCCGCGAAACAGCTCCTGGTGTTGTTCGAAAAGGACCTCAAGTTCCGCGACGTCGTCACCGCCGCGGCGATAGATAATGCCATGGCTCTCGATGTCGCTATGGGCGGCTCGACCAACACGGTCCTCCACGTGCTGGCCCTCGCCCACGAAGCCGGCGTGGATTACGGCATTGAGCGCTTCAACCTGATCGCCGACCGCACGCCGCATCTGGCTAAGGTCAGTCCGGCTTACGACGGCGCCCGCCAGTGGCACCTCCAGGACATCCACGCGGCCGGCGGCGTCCCCGCGATCTTGAAAGAACTGAGCAAGAAGCCGGGCGTCCTCAACCTCGATTGCCCCACCGTCACGGGCAAGACCGTCGCCGAGAACCTGGCGGGCGTGGAGAACAAGAATCCCGAGTGCATCCGCCCGCTGGAGAATCCCCACAGCGAGCGCGGCGGCCTGTGCGTGCTCTTCGGCAACCTGGCCGCACAGGGCGCGGTAATCAAGGTCGGCGCGGTGGCGCAGACGCAGATGAAGTTCCAAGGCCCCGCGCGCGTCTTCGACGGCGAAGAAGCCGCGCTCGACGCGGCCAAGCAGAACCTGATTCAGGCCGGCGATGGCGTGGTTGTGCGCGCCGAAGGCCCGCGCGGCGGCCCGGGCATGCGCGAGATGCTGCAACTGACCTCTTACCTGAAGGGCACACCCCTGGGCGAGAAAGTGGCGCTCATCACCGACGGGCGCTTCTCCGGCGGCACGCGCGGCCTGTGCATCGGGCACGTCTCACCCGAGTCGGCCGAAGGCGGCCCGATTGGCCTGTTGCGCGACGGCGATGTCATCTCCATTGATCTGCCCGCACGCAAACTGACCGTGGCTTTAACCAGGACCCAACTGCGCGAACGCAAGAAAGGCTGGCGCGCGCCCGAACCGCGCTACAAGCGCGGCTGGTTGTCGCGCTACAGCAGACAGGTCACCAACGCGGCGCAGGGGGCGGTGCTGAAGGAGTGATGAAAGCCAAGTGCCATCCAATAGGTTACGGTTTCTTTGCCGGCTCAGGTTCCCGTTTGGCATAGATGAAGTGCCCCTTGCCGGTTCTCTCCAGTTCCCGCTGCAGATCCAAATAATGCTGGATGAGACGCCTCGGGTCATGGCCATATTTCGCTGAGATCTCGTGACGGACTTTCCTGACATCATCAATGAGCGGATCAGGTTGCATCTTCAACTCCTTCTCCCAGCAACTCCAGCGGCGTAAGCAGGGACGGCACGTGCAGGCCAAGCAATGTGTTCACCCGGCGAATGTGTTCAACCTTCGAATGGTTCGCCAGATGCCTGCAATTCCACGTTAGTAGTATATCACATTTGTGAAAGGAAGCTAGAGCCAAGTGCAGCGCATCGCCTGCTCGATCCCTTGGCATTACATAGCGCTCGATGTAGACATCAACGATGTCGAAGATCTGTGGTTCAGCGGCAAGATCGGGCAGTCCAGTGAGGAGATCGAGCCGTTGCTGCCTTAGGCTGGGATTCCCCGCGCCGACTTCTTCACGAACGGCAAGGCTCGTGACCAGCTCGTAGCCCTGACGGTGGTAATCCCACCATTCGCGCGTCCACCTCTGGCGAGCTACCATCTCCGGCTCGCTTCGCTCATCATAGTAAGCGCTGGGTATCGTGGCTTCAATATACACCCGTTCCATATCTCATCAATTTATCTATCGGCGCGTATAAGGGCAAGTTACTTCTCATGCACCGCCTTGACCAGCGCCTCCACGTTCTCGAACGGCGCGTCGTTCTCAATCTCGACGTAGAACATCGCGCCGCCGCCCAGCCGCGTATGGATTTCCCTGTACCGCCTCACGGTGCTGCGAATCTCCTCCGGCGTGCCCCGTGGGACGAGGTACTGGCGGTCCAGGTGCAGGTACAGGAGCGTGCGGTTCCTGGCCGCTTCGCGCGCGAAGCTCTCCGGGTCGTAAAGCCCGGTCTGGTGCCACAGCGCGTTGATGCCGCACTCGACCAGGTCCTGGTACAGCGGGTGCACCGCGCCGCAGGTGTGGTACATCACGCGCGCGCCGCCGGACTTGGCGTGCGCCATCAGTTCCCGGAGGCGCGGCTTGAATATGCGGCGGAACGTCGCGGGCGAAATGAGCAGGCCGGTCTGCGTGCCCCAGTCGTCGGCAAAAACGATCACGTCCGTGCCTATGCCGAGATGGTACTCGATCTGGCGGTGGCGATACTCCACTAATCTGTCCAGAAAAGCCAGCAGCGCCGGGTTCTCATCGGCCAGGTCCATGAGCACCTCTTCGAATGGGCGCAGCGCATGGAGTGTCTCGAAATGATTGACCCAGCCGCCGAAAGTCAGGTAATTGCGCTTCTGCTCGGCGATCGTTGTGCGCGTGTTCTCAAACTCCGCGCTGCCGGGCGCGGGCACGGGAGGGAACGCCACGGGCTCGCCCCAGGCTTGTATGGCGTAGCGGTGCGGGTGCCCCGCCACACCGAAGATGCGGTGTTCCCACACCGTCCCGAATTCGTCCGTCTTGAATTCGCGGTACGTGCCGCCGGCATCGAATGCCTCCCTGGGCGGCTGCGGGATGGTGTCGAACGTGATCGCATTGTCAGGCGGGTAGGCCCTGAACAGGTCAATCATTTTCTGGCCGTGCACGTACAGCCCGGCGGTCGAAGCGTGGTAGTACACCGGCAACCTGTCCGGGCCGGCAAAATCAAAGGCCTTGAGCATGCGTTCGCGTGGAGTCATGGCGCTGTTCTACCAGGAAAGCCCCGCCGCCCTACGTCACGTGCGTCGTTACGTCCAAGCCGGGGATGTTGCGGAAGTGGTCGCCGTTGTGTGTCAGCAGCCGAATGCCGTGCCGCACGGCCGCTGCCGCTATCCAACAATCTCCGGAGAGAATCTCCTGTCCGATGCTTCTGCGGTGTGCCATGATTTGAGCCCAGCAGTCCCCAACAGCGGAATCATAGGGCACGATCTGGTAGTGCTTGAGCACCTGCAGCAGTTGTTCGATTCTCTTTGCTTTCCATTTGCGCTCAATGGTCCAGAGCTTGAGTTCCGCGTAGGTTTGGAAGGACAGGCAGAGCTGGCGGTCCCGGACGTCATCCGCATACAACTCGCGCCGCGTGTCTTTCTTGAAGAAAAATGAGAAGGCATCCGTGTCCAGAATTGCCCTGTCCATCAGCGACGGGCCTCCTGTACGGTCGCAAGAAACAGCTCCAGGGAGTCCTCTGCCGGCCAGTCGCCGGCGAGTTCGTCCAGTGAGGAGTGGGGCTGCACCTGCTGGATGTTGGCAAGTTGCTCAAGGGAGTAGCCTTGCCAGAACGCACCGGAATCCAGCGGCACGGTTTCTTCGCTTTTCAGACCGCGCTCCCAAATTGAAGGCCAATTGTGCATGAATGGCTTTAGGCGCTGCTCAAACTTCTTGTAGCTCAGGTGGCGTTTCTCGTTGTTCTCCCGGTCATGGCGGCGTCCTTTCTTACCAGGCGTGTTAGCCCAATCCTCAAAATCAGCGACAAGCCACTCGTTTAGAGTACTCGTCGGCAGAACGAAAAAAATGAGGTCCTTGGTTTCAGGTGTGAGGTTCACGAGAACCGTGAAATCCCGCTCCTGCCCAAGATTGCGAAAGATGCTGCCGTCCTTCTTCGCCACCCACTGCCAGTCCGTGTATTCAGAGGACTTGGTCTTAACGCGGACCCTCACGGTTTCGGCGCCCTTCGCGGCAAGGATGTCAACGCCCGGCGCGTTTCTAGGGGCGAGTGCTGCGACAACGCCGCGCTTGAGGAGTTCGGCTGCAACATAGAACTCCCCCGCGTTCCCGATGAGTGTGCCTTCTCCCTTCTTGATACGGCCCGCCATTTGCGCCCCCTAATGCTATCCAAAGTCTAGCCCCGACGGAGCTGCTTGTCAAGCTCTCTGAACCATGCCAAAAAGGCTGAAATCCGGCCCGCGTGCAGTGTATAATCCTGCGGAGCTGTAGACAGAGGAAGGCAGATGCTTGAAGGAACTCGCGTTGCCCGGTTGCGAGCCGGGGTGCTCATGCTGCTGGCCTGTGCGCTGGCGCTCCCCGGCGAACCGCCCGCCGCGAAGGCGGCTGATGGTCCCTTGTCGCAAGAGGAAATCAAGGAGGCGCTGCGCACGGTGCTGCGCAACGGCGCCAAATCCGCTGTCGCCAAGCTCGGCAAAGAAGACGGTTTCCTCAAGGACCAGGCGGTGAAGATTGCCCTGCCCGCCCATCTGGAGCCCACGGACCCCGAGGAGCGGACAGCCAAAGCGGACCTGGCCGCCGCCCGATTCGTGCGGCTCCTGAACCGCGCCGCTGAGACCGCGGTTGCAGGCACTGGGGAGATACTCGCCGAAGCCGTCGCCGAGTTGGCCTTGGGCGACGCACGCGAAATCCTCAAAGGGCCCGCCGACGCGGCCGCCCAGTACTTCAAGCGCACCAGCAGCGAAAGTCTGGAGAAACGCCTCCTGCCCCTCGTCAAGCAGGCGGCGCTGGATGTCGGGGCCGCTGACGCCTACAGAGTGCTGGCCAAGCGGGCCGCGCTCGGCGTCGGCAAGAGGCCCGCGGCGGGCAGCTTCGATCCCAATCTGTACATCACCCAGAAGACGCTGGACGGCCTGTTCGTGAAGATCGCCGAAGAAGAAAAGCGCATCCGCGAGGACCCCGCCTCCCGGACCAGCGAAGCACTCAAGAAGGTCTTTGGCGCAGCCGCGAAGTGAGGGGCGAGGGGCGAGGGATTAGGGGGCGGCGCGCATGTTGTGCCTTGGCATGACTCCCATAATTCCCATAACTCCCATTAGCCGTGCAGAAAGGAAATTCTCATGCCCCATCCCCCACCCTTCGTTTGGCACCCCGGTGACACTGGCAACCGCAATGTTCACGTGTACTTCCGGAACGAGTTCCACTTGAGCGGCGAGCCGAAGAAGGCGGTCTTATGCCTCTTCGCAGACTCGAACTACCACTTGCGCGTGAACGGCGAGTTTGTCGGATATGGCCCGGTGCGCTTCTACCCGGAGTTTCCGGAATACGACACCTACGACTTGCGCCCGTTCCTGCGCCGCGGCGCCAACGTGATCGCCGTGCACGTGCTGTACAACGGCTTCGCCACGTTCCACACGCTGGCCAACAAGCCTGGTTTTGTGGCCTGGGGCAGCGTCCGTACCGCGGGCGTCCCGCCCGCCGGTGGAAGGCTGAAAAGGCGCGAGGACGAAGGCGGGCGGGACGCCCGCGGTACGCTTGACTTGACCACGCCCGGCAGTTGGCGGTGTGCGCCGGCCGCCGGATACGACCCGGAAGCGCCGCGCTTTTCCTTTGCCCAGGGGCCGATTCACATTTTCGATGCACGCCGGGACATCCCGGGCTGGGACAGGCCGGGGCGCGTGGCAGGGAAGTGGCGCGCGCCCGAGGCCGTGGCCTGGCAGGACGCTTGGGGGCCGCTGCGCCCGCGCTCCATTCCGCAGCTTACGCAAGACACTGTGCTCCCCGTGCGTTTGCTCGCGGCGCACGAAGAATTTGGCTCCGAAGAGATCATCTCCTTTCGGATAACGCAATCCTATCCGCCGCACCTGCACGTGGCGCCTGAAGCGCACGGCTATGCCTGTACGCAGATCTACTCCCCGCGCGCGCAGAGAGTGCGCTGCGGGCTTTACTGGGGCGAGCATTTTCTGAACGGCCGGGAGATTGTGAAAGAAGGCCAGCGGCCCGAGCAGCTCGCGCGCAACGATGCCGAGCTGGATTTGCGCGAGGGCTGGAATGAGTTCTTCGTCCACTGCGGGCTGGTTATGGCAGTCTGGGAATTCCATCTGGCCTATCCGAAGAGCGCCGGCCTGGAGTTCCGTGCCGCGACCGTCCGAGCCGCGACCGTAAGGGAGCGCTCAGCACCTCCGCTTGCTGACGCGCGCGCCTCGGATGTCGCGCCGGATGCGTTCTGGATTGCCGGGCCCTACTCCCGAGAGGAGGCGCAACGGTTCTCCGGAGCGCAAGAGCCGAAGAAGCTGAAGGCTGAGCATCTGCCGCCGCTGCGCGAAGCCCTGCGTGCGCTCTGGCGGCCGGTCCGGAGAAACACCGTCCCGGCCTCGCCCGCGAAAGGGCTGGCCTGGTTTGAGCCTGGCCCGGACCTCATGCTCGATCCGCACGTCGTACAGAACCTGCCCGTGCCGGTGGCGCGGCCGGCATCATTCACGTTCGACATGGGCAGCGAGGTGCTGGGACGGATTTTCGTCGAGTTCGATGCGCCGGCCGGGACTGTGGTGGACGTGGGTCATGCCGAGGAACTGAAAGGCGCCAGACCATTCCTCTACAAGATGGTGCTGACGCACGCGGGCGAAAGGCACATCGCGCGCGGCGGGCCGGCGCGGCTGGAGACTTTCGCCCCCCGTGGTTTTCGCTATCTGCAAGTCGGAGTGCGCGGCCACAGCGGACCGGTGACGATTCGCCGCGTGGGTGTGGTGGCGCAGGTCTATCCGCACCGGCAGCGCGGCGCTTTTGAGTGCTCGGATAGTCTGCTCAACCAACTGTGGGAAATGGGCTGGCGCACGCTGCGCGCCTGCTCTGAGGACGTGTATACCGATTGCCCGTGGCGCGAGAGAACGTTGTATGCGGGCGACTTGCTGCCTGAGTTCGCCACGACACTGGTGACTTCCGCCGACACGCGCCTGGCGCGCCGCTGCCTGGACATTTTCCTGCAATCCCAGTCGCCGGAGACGGATTGCCAGCAAGGCATGGCGCCGCGGGAGCGCGCCGGCGATTCGCTCCAGGATTATCCTCTTATTACGCTGCTCATCGCCGACTGGTACTTGCGCTATGTGGCGCAATCCTCCGGATTGCGCCAGGATAACCGTGCCTTCTCCTCCTCTGCCTACGTCTCTTTTCAGAAGATGCTCGCCAAGCTCCTGTCGTACCGAAAAGCCAACAAGCTTTTCGCGCCGCCCGGCAGGCCCTTTATTGACCACATCGAGCAACTCAAAGACGGCCAGGTCTGCGCCTTCAATGCGTTGATTGCGCGCGCGTTTCTAGTGTTGGCGGATTGGGCGCGGCGCCTGGGGCTGGAGAAGGAAGCGCGAGTCCACGAGCGCATCGGGCGCGAGACCGCTTCGGCGACGCGCCGCGCGTTCTGGGATGAGAGCGCGGGAGCTTTCAGCGATGTGCTCGTGAACGGCCAGCCGGCCAACGCGCACGCTATCTCATCGAGCGCCTGGCCATCCTGTTTTGGGCTGACGGCACCTGCGCAGGAAAAACGCATCCTGGAGCATTTCCGCAGACAGGCCGAGGCCGCCGTCGCGAATTTTGCCCAGTCGCGGGAGCAAGACGCCCGCAAGTCGTTCTGCTCTCCCTACGGCGCGTTTTATCTTCTGGGCGGCTTGTATGAGCATGGCGGCGAGGGCTGCGCCGAAGACTTCATGCGGCGCTTCTGGGGCCCCATGACCGCATGCGGCCCGGGCACGTTCTGGGAAATGTTCCACGCCGGCGACTCGCTGTGCCACGCCTGGAGTTCCGCGCCAACCTACTATTTGTCCACGCGCGCCCTTGGCGTGCGGCTCGGTTTCCCGGACAACACGGACCTCGCGCGCGTGGTCATCGCGCCACAGTCGGAGTCGCTCGACTGGGCCAGAGGCGTGGTTCCGCATCCGCGCGGCAAAGTGGAAATCGCGTGGCGCGTCGCGGGAGGGCGCCTGGTCCTGGACTACTCGGTCCCCAAGGGCGTGCGGTGTGAGGTACGGCCCCAGGGGCGGTTGGGTAGGTTGCCAAGATAATCATTTTGGGTTATTGTGAATGTCGGAGAAATGAAGCGCCGAGTGCCTGAAATGAACCTACTTGCCTTTACAATTCTATGCTTTCTCGCGGTTTCAGTAACCGCCGCGGATCAGCCCGCCGACTCCCCCACCCCGCCCCTCCCCGCGACTGGGAAAGAAGACCCGGACCTCGCCAGCTTTGACGAACTGATGCGTTCCTTCATGACCGAGCATCATGTGCCCGGCGGCGCGCTGGCCGTGACAAGAGGCGGACGGCTGGTCTACGCGCGCGGCTTCGGGTTTGCCGACGCGCAGAAGAAAGAGCCCGTCCTGGCCACTTCGCTCTTCCGGATTGCGAGCTTGTCGAAGCCGCTCACCGCGGTCGGGGTGCTCCAGTTGGCCGAGCAGGGCAAGGTGAAACTGGATGAGCCGATGCTCTGGCAACTGCCGCCGGATACGCGGCCGGCCAACCTCGGCGATCCGCGCCTGGAGCAGCTCACGCTCCGCCAGTTGCTGCGGCACACCGGCGGCTGGGACATCGGCAAGATCGGCTTCGACCCCATGTTCCGTTCTATCGAGATCGCCAGGGCGGAGAAGACCGCGCCGCCCGCCCAGGCCGAAGACATCATCCGCTTCATGCTGCGCCGCAAGCTGGACTTCGATCCCGGGGCGGGTGGCGCCTACTCGAACTTCGGCTACTGCGTGCTGGGCCGGATCATCGAGCAGGCTGCGCAACAGAGCTACCAGGAGTACGTCCGGGAACACGTGCTGGCCCCACTCGGCATACGCGAAATGCGCCTGGGCCATACGCTGCCCGAGGGACGCGCGCCGGGCGAGGTGGAATACTTCGACAGGAAGGGGCAGAAGGGCGCCGCGGTCGTGGGCGAGCCGCTCGGCAGGCAAGTGCCCTTGCCATACGGCACGTTCTACCTGGAAGCTATGGACGCCCACGGCGGCTGGCTCGCCCCGGCCGTGGACCTGGTGCGTTTCGTGGCGGCTTTCGATGACGCCGAGCACTGCAAGATTCTGAAGCCCGAGAGCGCCCGCGCCATGTGGGAGAGGCCGCCGGGCGACCCCGGCTTCGAGAAAGACGGCACGCCCAAGGCCGCATACTACGCCTGCGGCTGGATGGTGCGGCCCATCGGCAAGGCGGGCAAAGTCAACGCCTGGCACACGGGCATGTTGCCGGGGACCTCAACCTTGCTGGTCCACAGGCACGACGGGCTGGACTGGGCGGTGCTCTTCAACAGCGACGGCGATGACAAATGCTCAAGCCTGAGCGGCGCCATTGACCCGCTGGTCCACCGCGCGGCAGATGCGGTGCGGAAATGGCCGGAGGAGTAACGAACGATTAGCCACAGAGAACACAGAGAACACAGAGAAAGATGTTTTTGATTTTTGATTCCAGCACGTCCGGAAGTTCAATCCAAAATCTAGTATCCAAAATCCTCTCGGTGTCCTCTGTGCTCTCTGTGGCAAGAAGTCCTTACTTTCCCGCCAGCTTGGCCCCCAGCGCCTTCAGTGCCGCTGTGGCCTTGACGTCGGGGCAGCCTTTGGCGAGGACGGGGTCGGCAAGTTTCTTCAGCTTGAAGGACTGCGCCACCGACTCGATGCTGGCAATGGCCTTCCCGCCGCCGCCGTGGGTCAGGAAGGCGGCATAAGGCTTGTCCGTGACTGAGCCTTGGGTGGGATAGAAGGCGCGGTCGAGGAAATCCTTCAGTCCGCCGCCCATGTAGCTGAAGGCATCATAAGAGCCCAGGGCCACGGCGTCGCATTCAAGCAGATCGCTGGGCTGGCCCTCGAATCCGGTCTTCAGCTTGACCTTGGCGCCCGCTGCGCGCGCGCCTTCCGCGACAGCCTCAGCGGCGGCCTTGGTGTTGCCGGACATGCTGCAGTAAACCACCAGTACCTTGGACATGCGTTGCTCCTTTCAGCAATGGGTCTGGGGAACTGAGTATATGCCGGGCGGGGCAGAAGCAAGCGGTATTTGAAGTTGGAACTCTTGGGGTTTGCACGACTAGGTCTGCGGGCTTGAATGCCTGCCTGTGCGTCGTACCCAGAAAGGCCCGGAGGGGCCGTCGCGTTAATAGCCGGGGCCGGAAGGCCCCGGTACGTGAGCCACGCAAACAGGACAAGCCCTGTTAAGGGCGTCCGTACACAGGCGCGGATAAGTCCTCGCCAAGCGAAGGCTTATCCATAAAATAGGCGTTGGTGTCCCGGCAGTCAGGCGCGAATCGCCCCCGCCTTCGCGGGCGTGTAATGCGGCACTCTAAACCGGGGTTGGGGTGTTAGGCGGATGGGCTTGGCATGGTTCGGCACAGAGAATGCGATGCACATTCGCCGCGCGACCTCGAACGACGCAGGGGCTCTTGCGAAAGTTCATATTGACTCGTGGCGCTCGGCGTACCGCGGGCTGGTGCCGGATGCCCACCTCGAAAGTCTGGACTGCGAGCGGCGGGCGCAGCGTTTTCGCGAATCGCTTGGCGGAAATGCGGGGGAAACTCACGTGGCGGAGCAGGATGGCGAGGTCCTTGGTTTTCTCACGCTCGGCGCTTGCCGGGATACAGACGCCGATCAAAAGGCCACAGGGGAGATATGGGGCATTTATCTGGCGCCGGCGCACTGGCGCAAGGGTATAGGCAGCTTGCTTTGCCGGTACGGCGAGCAGCGCTTAAGACTGCGCGGCTACGTTGCCGCGACGCTTTGGGTCTTTGCCGGCAACGGCCCGGCAAGGCGCTTCTACGAGGCTATGGGCTTCAAAAGCGACGGTGCCTCAAAGACACTCAATCCCGGTGCTCCGCTGGAAGCCGTCCGCTATCGGAAGGAACTGGGAGATGCGGAAAAATAAAAATTTTATCCCCTTGCCGGAACGTGACTTAGGCCGTCTATGGCCCTCACAGAGCCTGTCCCAAAACCAAACTTTCGCGCCGCCAGCCGTATTGTATATGTAGGGAGAGCGCTGGAGTGGCACAGGCTGACAGCCTGTGCCACGGAAACCAAGGTCTTGCGCCCGCAACCGTAGTAGATGGTAGGAGCCAACATGTTCACAGCATCACAGCCCAGGACCGTTGACCGCAACCCTTGTGCCGCCAGCGTCCCGCCGGCACTGGACTTTGGCCCCCTGGGGTTAATTGCCCCTGGGGCAGTTAACCCCCCCTGTCGTTCCCTTGCCTTTGGCATTGCCAGAGGCGGGGCGCGCCTTACTATACCGCGCGCGGTTGAAATTGCAGGTTTTGTGCCACGGATATGCCGCCGCAACGCGGCG
>JBEKKG010000142.1:0-11272 GCA_050010835.1 Planctomycetota bacterium | reverse complement strand
CTGGTTCTGGCGGGAGCCTGGGTCTGGAACCCGCTGCGGGAACTGGTTGGCGGGCTGAGAGCCACCGGACGGGAGTTCATCAGCACCGCGCATCCCGTGGCCCTGGCCGGCGTGTTCTTCATAGCGCTCTGGTGCGCGGTGCAGCTTGTGCTCTTGTGGGCGCCGCCGTTCGAATACGACGTGTTGGAATACCATCTGGGCTCGGTCGTCCAGTACCTGCGCGATGGGCGGATTTCCTTTCTGCACGAAAACATCTTTGCCGCCATGCCGCAGAACGGCGAGATGCTCTATCTGCTGGGGATGGCGCTCTGCGGCGGAAAATGGAACGGCTTGCCTGCGGCGCACGCGATCCTGTTTGCGGCGTGGCTGCTCTCGATTTGCGGCGTCTATGCTCTTGTAGGGCGAGTTGCCAACTCGCCCCACGTCCAGCAAGAGGAGCGGGAGAGGCCCGTCGCAGCCGAAAATGGGGCGAGTTGGCAACTCGCCCCACAAGCCACGGTTGCGGCAGCGCTGGCCGCGTTGCTGTATGCGCTGGTTCCGCTGGGGACACAACTGGCGTCCGATTTCTACGTCGAGCACTTCCAGGCGCTGTTCCATCTCGGGGCGCTCTGTGCAGCGTGCGCATTCTGGAGCGAACGGCGCGCGGGCATCCGGGACTGTTTTGGCTGGCTGGTGCTGGCCGGGCTGCTCGCGGGCCTGGCCTGCGGCGCCAAGTACTCGGCTCTGCTGATGACACTGCTGCCGCTGCTGATCCTGCTGCCGCTCCTTTGCGCCGCACGCGGCTCGATCTACGAAGCTCTGCGCGCCGGGGCTTGCGTGGCGGCGCCGGCTGCGGCCGTGCTGGCGCCCTGGCTGGTGCGCAACCTGGCCGCTGCCGGAGACCCTTTGTACCCCCTGGGATTGGTGCTCAAACGGCGGCTGCAGGGCGGTGGCGCAGTGCCCGACCGTTTAGACCATTTTGAGACAGCGCTGCGCAGCGGCGGGCGGTCGCTGGCTGACTGTGGCCGGGCACTGGCGCAACTGTGGCCGGGCTTCTCCCACAGGCAGGAAGAAGCCAGGCTCAGCTCTTGGCTGCAAGACAACGAATGCGGCCCGCACTTGCTGCTTTTTGTGGTCCCCGGCTTCCTGGGCCGCCTGAGCGGCGAAGTAATACTGGTGGGGGGCTTTGTCATTCTCGATCTGGGTTGCTGGTTCCTGTTTACGCACCGGCTGAACCGGTTCTTCTTCCCCGCGTTGGCGCCGCTGGCCGTTCTGGCGGGGCTGGGAATCGCGCGGTTGTGGGAGGCGGGGCGAGGCGCCAAAGCCGCCGGCTTGCGGGAGCTTGCAGTAGCCGCGGTTGTGGCGGCCGCGCTGGTCTTCGCGCCGCTGCCTCTGGCATACGTGTGGCTTCTCGGCCGTCCGGCCTACATGGCAGGGCTGGAGGAACCTCGGGAGGCGGCGCGCGAGCAATTCAACATGCTGGGCAACAAGACCTGGTTTGAGGCCTGGGACGCGGTCAATGCGTTGCCTGAAGGCACAAAAGTGTTATGCCTTGGCGATGCTCAGACATTTTACCTGGACCGTGCGCCGGAGTACTGCGTGGTCTTCAACGAGCCGCTCTTGGATGAGGTGCTCGCGAATGCAGACGATGCCGCGTCAGCCGCGAGGCTGCTCGCCGCGCATGGCGTAACGCACCTGTACATCAACTATTCCGAATTGTTCCGCCTGGACACCAGCTACGCGTTGACCCGCGGGACACAGGAAGCACGGTGGCGCTTCGCCTACCTTGGGACTGAGCCGGGGCGGCGCGAACTGCTGTGGAAAATGCTGTGCGAAGGCCACTGGGCAGACTACGGGCGAGCCTGGCCGGAAGGTCTCTACCCGGCATATCTGAAGCTGACGCCCACAGGCTACCGTACGTTGGAAGCATTGCTGAATGAGTGTACCGTTGTCAACAAGGTCTGGCTGAACGAAGCCGGACAGCCGAGTTGCGAGCTGCGGCGGCTCGCGGTGGGCGTGAAGCGGTAGTTGGGGGGATACTGGCCTTCGCCAAGGAAAGTGGTATAGTCCAGGTGGATGGGGAGGTTTCTGTCGTGGCCAGAATCGTGCTCGACTTGCCTGATGCGCTACAAGAAAAGGTTGCCGAACTCGCACAGCAGACGGCGCGTGCGCCTGAGGCTGTTCTGACGGAATGGCTTTCGGCCAATTTCAGCGCGTTGCGAGACGTGTCACTTAAGAACGCGTTCCAACGCCCTGCGACGGGGAAGCCTGCTAGTTGGCAGAAATATCTTGTCATGGATGCAGACGGCATCGGGATTAAGGGAAGGAGAATTCTGCTAGAGCATGTGTTGGAGCGGTACCTTTTCGCGCGGGAGAGTGTTGCGGAGATTGCGCAGGAATTTGGCTTGTCTCTGGAGCAAGTCCAGGCTGCAGTTGACTACTACGAGCAGAATAGCGTTGAAGTTCTGGCGTACTTGGCCGAGTTCTTTGCATGGCGGCGCAACTTCGAGCAGGAACTTGAGTCCCGACAGCCCAAAGGGCTTCGTGAGAAGTTAATGGCGCGATTGCGAACCGCTGAGTGATTCCCCATGTACTCATACCAGCTCTTGCTTGCCGCCTTTCTCATCTTCTTCGTCCTGCAACTGCTGATTGAGACCGTCTTGTCGGTGCTCAACTCGCGCCATCTGGCGCGGCAGAAGGAGATCCCGGAGGCGCTGCGCGCAGCGTACTCGCAGGAAGTTCATGAAGAGAGCGTCGCCTATGCGCTGGCACGCGGCCGCCTGGGCCACGTGGAACGCTTCCTGTCGGCGCTCTTGACGCTGGTATTCCTGTTCAGCGGGTTGATCAACATGCTGGACTTCGGGATCTCTTTGCTGGGGTTCGAGGAATTGACCCATGACGTGGCGGTCTTGCTGGCTTTCATCATGCTGAACGCGCTGCTCAGCCTGCCGCTGGAGTTGTACGCGACTTTTCGCTTGGAGGCGCGGTTCGGCTTCAACAAATGTACGCTGGGAACATTCGTCTTGGACAAGCTCAAGGGCCTGCTGCTGCTGTTGGTGCTGGGCGTCCCGTTCCTTTACGGCGTGTTGGCGCTGCTCACCCGCGCCGGGCCGCTGTGGTGGCTGTGGGCGGGACTGTTCGTGATAGCCTTTCAATTCGTGATTATGGTCCTCTTCCCGGTGCTCATTGCACCCTTGTTCAACAAATTCACGCCGCTCCAGGAAGGCGAGCTGAAAACTCAGCTTGAGGCGTTGGCGCGCCAGTGTGGATTCGCAACAGGCGGTGTCTTCGTGGTGGACGGTTCCAAACGCTCCGCACACTCCAATGCCTTCTTCATGGGCCTGGGCAAGACGCGGCGCATCGCTCTTTTTGACACCCTTATTCAGCAGCTCAGCATCCCCGAGCTGGCTGCGACGCTGGCGCACGAGATCGGGCACTACAGGCGGAAACACATCCTCAAGCTGTTCGTGGTTTCGGCGGCGCTGACGCTGGCGGGCGCATACCTTCTCAACCTGCTCCTCGATTGGCCCCTGTGCCAGGCTTTCCCCGCGGGAATCTCCAACGAGCCCAAAGAGCTGATCATTGTCGCCCTCATCTCGGGGCCTTTCACCTTTTGGGCCGGACCGTTGCTGAACCTGCTGTTGCGCCGGCATGAATACGAAGCCGACGCTTACGCCGCGGCACAGATGGGCGGCGCCGGGCCCATGCAGTCCGCGCTCCTGAAGATTTACCAGAAGAACCTCGCGGCGCCCCTCCCGCACCCGGCCTACAGCGCATACCACTACTCCCACCCAACGCTGCTGGAAAGAATCAAGGCGCTGGAAGCGGGAGCGGGAACGCTTCCCGCGCGGATTCCCGGACTCGATCCCTTGAAAAATTTTTCTTGAAATTTTGATTTCATTTTCTTCGTTTTGGTCTTCATTGTTGTGCTGGTGCCATTATCTGGGCTCGACCGCATTGCGCGTATAAACCATTATCCTCAAATAGTTTACATAGTTACCAAGGACACAAGTGGTGGGCCAGGAAGCCTAATAAAGACACCTCCATAACAGATCGTCTGTTATTTAGCTTCAGATTAGCCATTTTTTTTCGCTTTTTGTGTTGACAGTTTCCAAAGATACGGTATAGGATACGGATAGCAGCTCAATTGGTGGTGGTTCAAAGAAGGGCAGGAGACAAAGCTAACGAGTATCTCGAAAACGGTGGTCAAACGGACTTTCTCCCCCCCACAGGTTCGCGCGAGCCGCCGTTCAAGAGAGAAGCCGGGAACCTAACCAGGTTTCCGGCTTATTTTTTGTGGAAACTCTTAAGCCTCTGAGCGGTTATAGGACACTAACGCTGTAGCGCAGGCTTCCAGCCTGCTGTATCGCCGACTTCCAGTCGGCAGGGCCTGCGTTGCTGTGAGCGTCCAGAGAGCCAAGGGACGTTCTGCGGGCTGGAAGCCCGCGATACAGCAGGCTGGAAGCCTGCGCTACACTGGCGCTGGTCTTGACCCGCTGCATGTTCAGCGGCATAATGGTGCTGACCGGGGTGAGGTGTAAAAGCCGTTCGGATTAGTGGGGCGCTTACAAGGATGGTCCGTCGTCTCCAAAAAAACACCTGCGCCCTGGTCTGTGTTCTCCTTGCCGCGGCCGCGCTCGCAATTCTCTTCATCCGGCACTTAAGCCCCACTATTCGCGGGAGTACTCCACAGGGTTCAACACAGCTTGCGGCTGTTTCTGCTGCACGCCATTCCGGTGGCTGCTTCTGGGGCGGCGCACTGAACTCCGCGCAAAGCGACGGCACCGGCTTCTTCGACCGCAAGCAGGCACGCAGTTTCATCGCGGGTGTGGCGCCCGAGTTCAGGAAGTATGTTGTGGACCTCAACGCGCGCGCTTTTCTGCCGCTGCCCGAGGCGCCGGACCTTGCCGAGGTCCTATCTGCCGACAAAGCTCAAAACACTGTCTACCTTCAGTTCGTGGACCATCCGCAAGCTGAAGGGCGCGCGCAACTGAAAGCGGCCGGGGTTGAGTTGCTCTCCTACATGGCCGGTTACGCCTGGTCGGCGCGCGGGACGGCCGCAGCGTTCAAGGAGGCCTTGAAGCTGCCCTGGGTGCGCGCCGTGGCGCGGGTTGATCCACGCGACAAACTGCATGAGCAGGTGTTTAGAGTTGCGGCAGGAGTCTCCGAGATTCCGCCTTATGCCAGAACCGGGCCGGGGCAGGCGCGCTTGGCGCTGATCGCGCAGCCGGGGACTTTGCCGGCGGTGTTGGCCGCGCAGTTGGCCTCCACACCCGCACTGGCCGGCCTGGAGGCGCGGGCGGTACGCCCTAGCGTCCTCGGCCCGCGTTTTCATATCGCGGCCGGCGTTGCCCTGGCGCCGCGGATTGCGCAGCTTGAGGCCGCGGCCTTCCTGGAGTTCGTGCCGCCTCCCGCGGCTTCACGGGACGCCACCACGGATCTGGAGTCCAATATCAACAGCGTGCGCGGCAACGTCCTGCCGCTCTTGAATGGCAGCGGAGTGACAGTGGCCGTCAGGGAAGTGGGTGCGATCTCGCCCCACGTTGATTTCGTGGGCCGCCTGACGGTGATTGACGCCAACGGGGCCACAGACTCCATCTCGGTTGACCATGCCACGGCAGTGACAGGGCAAATAGGCTCCAGCGGCGTAAACCAACCTTCTGCCAAGGGCGTGGCGCCGGCTGTGTCCCTGCTGGGCTATGAATTCTACAATGATCTTGACCAGTTTGCGACCACCAACGTCATTGATGCCGCGAGCAGAGGCGCGCGCATCTCCAACCATTCCTACGGTCCGGCCAACCCGACGGTCTTCGGCGATTACGAGAGCACTTCCGCCGACTGGGACAGTGCGCTCAGCAGCAGCAACCTTGTCGGCGCGTTCGCGGCAATGGAGGGGCAGCCAGGCAATTTGTACAAGACCACGGATTTCTTCGTGGGGGCCAAGAACACTATCTGCGTCGGGGCCACCAGTTCCTCCGCCCGCGCCGGCGACCCCACTGCCAATCCGCCCATCCCGCCCACGGACGGCATAGCGAATTTCACCGATTTCGGGCCGATGAACGACGGGCGCATCAAGCCTGACTTGGTGGCCTTTGGTGACAACGTGACACTGGATCAAGGCACGAACGCCACGCAAAGCAATACCGGCACGTCCTTCTCCACCCCCGCCGTGACAGGCGTGGCTGCGCTGGTCTTCCAGGCTTACAAAGCCATCAAAAACGCAGAGCCCTCGGCGCAGTTGACCAAGGCCCTGCTGTGCAATACCGCCACGGACCTGGGGCCGCCGGGACCGGACGCGCAGTACGGCTTCGGCCTGGTGAACGCGCAAGCGGCCGTCAACACCGTGGGCCTGCTGGCGTCCGGCGTCAGTCCCTTCTATGAGAACACAATCCCCAATGGGGCCGTGCTGAGTTTCAGTGCGAACGTCCAGAACGCGCCTTTGCTCAGGGCGACGCTGTGCTGGATGGACCCTGCGGGCAACCCGGCGGCGGCGAAGGCGCTGGTCAACGATCTGGACCTGGAGCTGGTGGATCCGAGCGGCAACATCCACTACCCCTACTCGCTCGATCCCAACAATCCTTCCGCCCCAGCCACCAATACCGGCCCCAACAGCGTGGACCCGATCGAGCAAACCGTGGTGGTCAATCCGGCCAGCGGCTCGTGGACCATTCGCATTAAAGGCACCAACATCCCCAACGGCAGCCAGCCCTTCGCCGTTTGTTTGAACATCTCGACTCAGCCCCTTTCGCTTGCGGCTGTCATCGCGGCCGTGCCGCTGTCCGGCGAGGTGCCGCTGCCGGTGGCGTTCAGCGGGCGCTTCAGCACCGGAACCATTACAAGTTATGATTGGGATTTTGGGGACGGCACGACGGGGCAAGGCCAGAACGCCAGCCACACTTACACCCTCCAGGGCACTTACACCGTCACGCTGACCGTCACCGGCACGGACAGCTCATCCACCGCCACGAAGACTTCCACCACCACGACGACTGTAACGGCAAGCCCGCTTACAATCCTGGCCGCGCCCAGCCAAGGCCCTGCGCCTCTGCTGGTATCTTTTGCGCCCGGGAACATTGGGAGCAATCTGACCTGCTCGTGGTCCTTTGGCGACGGCTCCACCCAGGTTCAAGGACCGACTGCGCAACACACCTACCAGGCGCCCGGCACGTATACTTTCACTCTTACGGTCACGGATTCACAGAACAACCAGGCGGTGGCGGCCGGCACTGTTACGGTGGAGCAAGGCATTGTGCCGGCGTACCCGTCAAAGGTGAATGCCAAGTTCAACTTCGCCAAAGGAGTGGATGAGCTGCAGTTCGTACTGACGGAGCCCAAACTGGTCTACACTCCTCAGCAATCCCGTGACGCTCTCCGCGACGGCACGTTCGAGGGCAACTCATATACCATTCGGCTCAACGGGACGACAGTGCAGGGCGTCAACATCATTTTGAACCGCCTGGCCAGCTTCAAGTCCAGCAATGCAAGCTTCAAGCTTAACCTGGTCAGCGGGCAAATCCTCGTCACTTTGAAGGCTGGTTCGCCAACGGACGTGAATCCGCTGGCCCATATCCTGGGCATTCTCAATAGCACCCCCGCTTCCACCCTTGCCTGGACAATTGATGTGGTCGGAAGCAGTACGATCTACCACACTGCGCTTCAGCTCTCCTACAAATCCAACGGGAAAGCGGGGAGTGCCACCAAGCCTTAACCACGGAGTGATTTCATGGTTCAACCTGTCGCTCACCGCAAGTGGGCTGTAGCCCTTGCCGCTTTCGCGCTGGCAGCCGCGCTCTCCGTGTGGCTCTTGAGCGCCACGGGCAAGCGCCGCCTGGGAGCGCCGGCGTCCCGCCGGCATGCCGGCGAGACGCCGGCGTTGCAAGCCGGCGGGACGCCGGCGCTCCCAGGCGGCGAGACGCCGGCGTTACAAGCCGGCGGGACGCCGGCGCTCCCAGGCGGCGGGACGCCCACGGTTCCTGCCGCTCTTCCCGGCTATCGTTGGGGTGGCGCCTCCAACTCGGCGCGCGAGGACGGTTCCGGATTTTTCGAGCCGCGGGTGGCGCGGGAGTTCACGAGTGCCGTTGTGCCGGACTTGCGCAAGTACGTGGTGAACCTGAAGGCCCGCGCCTTCCTGCCCTTTCCGGGCCCGGAGAACCTTGCGGCTGTCTTCCAGGGCAGTGCCTCGCGGGCGCCCGGCCAGCAGGCCGGCGGGACGCCGGCGCTCCCAGGTGCGGGCGGGACGCCGGCGCTCCCAAGTGCAGGCGGGACGCCTGCACCACAAGCGGGCGGGGCGTCCGCCGCTCCTGAGAAGCATGTAGTGTATCTTCAGTTCCAAGACCATCCTCGGGACAACGAGCGCCGCCAACTGGCGGACCTGGGCGTAGAGTTGCTGGGTTATATGAGCGACTATGCGTGGTGTGCGCGCGGGACGCTGGGGGAGTTTCAGGCTGCTCTGCGTCTGGATTTCGTCCGTGCCGTGGCGGCCGTGGATGCCCGGGACAAGCTGCATCCGCTGGTGTACCGCGGCGCGACGCCGGAGTACGCCCGCGCGGCCGATGGGCAGGCGCGCTTCTGGTTCCTGGCCCAACCCGGCACAACGCCGGATGGCCTGGCCAGGCAGGTGGCCGGAGATAACGTGCTGGCGGCGCTGAAAATAAGTCCGGCCGTAGCGAGCGTGCTTGGCCCCCGGTTTGAGGTTGTTGGTCCCGTTAAGTCAGCTTTGCGCCTGGCGGACCTCGACGTTGCTGCTTACTTGTCTTTCGTGCCGCCCCCTTTCGCGCCCCGCGGTGGCGCCGGGCCGCGCGATGCCACCAGCGACACCGAGTCCAACATCGGCGCCGTTCGGGACGCCGGACCACTGCTGAGCGGGAACGGCGTGAAAGTGGAGGTGCGTGAGGTAGGGAAAATGGTTGCGCACCAGGATTTCCAGGCGCGCCTGACCTACGTGGAGGGCGATGGCGATACGTTGGCAGATAGCGTGAACCACGCGACGGCCGTTACAGGCCAGATCGGTTCCGACGGCCACACACAGCCCTCGGCCAAGGGCGTGGCGCCGGGCGTGAGCCTGCTGGGCTATTCCCTGACCAAGGACACCTGGTTCACAGACGACATCATTAATGGGGCCGGGCGTGGCGCGCGCATCTCGAACCATTCCTACGGCCCCGCCGGACTGACGACTTGGGGAGACTACGATTCGGTATCCGCTGACTGGGACGGCGCGATCGGTGCCAACGAGCTCATTGTCGTCACCGCGGGCAATGAAGAGCAAGGCGGGATCTACGGACACATTGACAGTTTTGTGGGCGCGAAGAACACGCTCTGCGTAACGGCGACGGGCAGCGCGGCCAGGGCCGGCGACCCGGCCGCCAATCCGCCCATAGCCCAAGCCGACGGCATTGCGTCTTTTGCGGAGTTCGGGCCGATGAACGACGGGCGCGTCAAGCCCGATCTGGCCGCCTTCGGAGACACCGTGACACTCGACCTGGGGACCAGCAGCACGCAAGTCAACTCCGGCACGTCGTTTTCCACGCCCGTAGTCACCGGCGTGGCGGCGCTGGTCTTCGAGCACTACAAGGCGGTGGTGGGGCGGGAACCGTCCGCGGCGCTGGCCAAAGCCCTGCTCTGCAATTCCGCCTCGGACCTGGGCCAGCCCGGCCCGGATGCCATTTATGGCTTCGGCATGCTCAATGCCAAGGCAGCGGTCGCGACGATTGACCTGCGCCAGTCCGCCAGCCTGACTCCTTTCATCGAGGATGTGACATCCAATGGAAACGCCCACACTTATACTCTGAACCTGCACAGCGTGCCGCAGTTGAGGGTCACCTTGTGCTGGATGGACGTCCCGGGGACTCCCGCGGCCACAAAGGCATTGGTGAACGACCTGGATCTGGAGTTGATTGCTCCGGATGGCAGCAAGTACTTCCCCTATTCCCTGGATCCGGCCAACCCTTCCGCGTCGGCCACCAACACCGGGCCTAACAGGATAGACCCCATCGAACAGACCGTGGTGAACAATCCTGTTGACGGGGCCTGGACCGTGCGCGTGTTGGGCACGAGTATCCCGCAAGGACATCAGGCCTTTGCCGTGTGCCTCAACCAGCCTCTCACGTACACAGCGGTCATCTCGGCCTCGCCCGACAACGGCCCGGCCCCGCTGACGGTCTCTTTCTCTCTGGATGCGGGCGCCGGGCAGCCGTCCTCGTTTGCGTGGGATTTTGGGGACGGGACGCCGATACAGCAAGGCCCCGGACTGGCCACGGTGATTTACACGTACACGGCCGCCGGCACCTACCCCGTTAACCTGACTCTGGACAACGGCGTCATTGCCATGCACGTGATTCAAGTCGGCAAGCAGGTCGTCACGGGTACTGCTGTCGTGGCGGAGAAGGCCAGCGCCAGCTTGAAGTTCAGCGCTAACTTGCCGGATGGGGATGACGGCTTCCAGTTCTCGGTGCTCATCCCCGCCCTCAAGAAGTCTTCGGCCGACGCCCGCAATGACCTGCGCAACGGCTATTACACCGGCATGCCTTTCAGCATCAATCTCGGCGGCACAGCCGACGGGACAACCCCGGCCACATTTGCGGTTGCCGTGAGCTTGGCGAAGAATGCCACGGCCTCAACGAAGGATGCCGACTTCAAGCCCGCCCGGGCCACGAGCTTCAAACTGAATCCCGCTAAGGGCGAGATCCAGGTGCAATTGCAGCACTTCCCCCTGCAAAGCATCTTCGGGGCGGCGGGCATGACCAACTTGACAGGCACCAATGGCCGGCACGTTTTCCCGGTAGAGGTCGAGTCCGCGGATACCATTTACCGCACTGTGTTCACGCTCAACTACAAGGCCAGCAGCAACGGCAAGACGGGGACAGCCAAGGCGCCCTAAGACAACGGAATTGAAAATTGAGAATTGAAAACTGCAAATTGAAAATTGCCCGCCAACGCGCTCTGTCCAGACTGACGGGGTCAACGAATTAGGGAGGGGGCGTGTGACACCAAAGGAGCTTTCGGATCGGCTCATTGACTTCGCGGTTCGGGCGGGTCAGGCTGCGGACGCCATGCCCGAGACGCGGTTGGGCCGCCACGTGTCGGGCCAGTTGGTCCGCAGTGGGACTTCACCAGCTCCGAATTACGAGGAGGGTTGCGCGGCTGAAAGCAAGGCGGATTTTGCGCACAAGTTGAGTATGGGTGCATGTCAGCAAATGTACCGCGGGCGTCCCGCCCGCCCGTGGCAGGCCGGCAGGGCGCGAGGACGAAGGCGGGCGGGACGCCCGCGGTACGCTCTGGGCCACGCATTTACTGA
>JBEKKG010000141.1:0-11276 GCA_050010835.1 Planctomycetota bacterium | reverse complement strand
TCCGCTCCGCCCCGACCTTCACCGCCACGCCGTCAAAGGACACGTTTGTCATTAGAGACTCCTTTTATTCACCTCAGAGACACAGAGACTCAGAGAACGGCAGGATTCAGGCTTTTCCAAAATCCAAAATCCACAATTCCTTCTCTGTGCCTCTGTGTCTCTGTGGTGAACAGTCCAGGCCAAGTATCGCGGGCAATCCGCCATTCGCAATTCGCATTTTGCGCTTCTTTCATCATAATCCGTTCCATGCCCACTCGCGCTGAGGGCGGGAAGCCCCGCCACAAGTTTCTCAAGACGCTGGCCGCACATGACGTGCGCAGCGAACACTTCATCAGCCGGGAGTTGAGCTGGCTGGAGTTCGACGCGCGCGTGCTCGAAGAAGCCCGCGACCCGCAGGTGCCGCTGCTGGAGCGCCTGAAATTTCTGAGCATCTTCAGCTCCAACCTCGACGAGTTCTTCATGATCCGCGTCGCGGGCGTGAAGCACCAGATTTCCGCGGGCGTGGAGGAAGGCGGCGCGGATGGGCTGACGCCCACGCAAGTCATGGCCGCGATGTCGCAGCGCATCCACGAATTGACCGCGCTGCAACACCGCTGCTTCTGCGAGGAAATCCGCCCGCAACTGGAACAGAACGGGGTGCGCCTGCTGGCGCCGGGCGCTCTCGACGAGGAGCAGCGCCAGTTTCTCGACGAATACTTCCGCAAGACGCTCTTCCCAGTCATCACGCCCGTGGCGCTCGACCCCGGCCACCCCTTTCCGCACCTGGCCAACCGGACCTTGTGCCTGGTGGCCCAGCTTGAGCCGCTCCGTCCCAGTCCCATGCCCTACAGCAACACGGCGTTCATCCATGTCCCGAGTTCCGTGGTGCCGCGCTTCATCAAGCTGCCGGCCGCTTCGGGCAAGCACGACTTCATCCTGCTTGAGGACTTGGTGCGCATGAACATCCATCACCTCTTCAACGGCTACGAAGTGAAGAATTGCGTGCCCATCCGGCTCACGCGCGACAGCGACATGCTGATTGACGAAGACACCGCCGCCGACCTCATGACCACCATCGAGGAAGGCCTGCGCAGCCGCCGCCGCGGCTCGGCCGTGCGCCTCCAGTACCACAGTTCGCTCCCCGAGGCCATCCTCGACCTGCTGGTGGACGAATTGGAACTGAAGGATTACGACCTCTACCCCGCTGACGACGTGGTGGCCTTTTCCGATCTGTTCGAGCTGTTCAATGGGGTAGATCTGCCGGCCCTCAAGGATACGCCTTTCACGCCCCAGCCGGTGCCGGGATTCCACGGGGCCGAGAACGTCTTCGCCGCCATCCGCCAGCGCGACATCCTGGTGCACCATCCCTACGAGAGCTTCGACCCGGTCATCCAGTTCATCCGCCAGGCCGCGGACGATCCCAAAGTCCTGGCCATCAAGATGACGTTGTATCGCGTCGGCAGCAACAGCCCTGTCGCCACGGACCTCGTGCGCGCGGCCCAGAACGGCAAGCAGGTCGCGGTGCTGATGGAGTTGAAAGCGCGTTTTGACGAGGAAGCCAACATCCAATGGGCGCGCCGCCTGGTGGAAGCGGGCGCGCACGTCATTTACGGACTGGTGGGCTATAAGACGCATTGCAAGTGCGCGCTGGTGGTGCGCCGCGAGGGCACGAGCATTCAGCGCTACGTCCATCTCGGCACCGGCAATTACAACGACCGCACGGCGCGGCTGTACTCCGACCAGGGCTTGTTCACCTGCGATGAGAAGATCGGTGAAGACGTCACCAACCTGTTCAATATCATCACGGGCTACTCGCGCCCGCCCGCCTTTCACCATTTTACGGTTGCGCCCACCGACATGCGCAACCGGCTGGTCGCCTTGGTCCGCCGCGAGGCCGCGCACGCCAAGGCGGGCCAGGCCGGCCACATGATCCTCAAATTGAACAATCTTCAGGACCCCATGCTCATCGGCGAACTATACAACGCCTCGCGCGCCGGCGTGAGGATTGACCTCATTATCCGCTCCGTGTGCTGCCTGCGGCCGGGGATCCCGGGCGTCAGCGACAACATCCGCTGCATCAGCATCGTGGACCGCTTCCTGGAGCACACGCGGGTCTGCTATTTCCATAATGCCGGCGAGCCGGAGTACTATCTTTCCTCGGCCGACTGGATGATGCGCAACCTGGACAGGCGCATCGAATTGATGTTCCCGATCCTGGACAAACGCCTGCATCCGCACCTCAGGGATTTCCTGCAACTGCAACTGGCGGACAACGTGAAGGCGCGAACCCTTAAGCCCGATGGTGCCAGCGCGCGCGTGCCCCTGGCCAAGGCCCAGCCACGCGTCCGTTCCCAGGAGCGCCTGCTGGCAGCGGCCCAGAGCCTGGCGCAGAGCGGCCAGTGGGGCAACTTCAAAGTGGAAGCTCCGAATCAGGAAGGGGAAGCCGCGTTAGCGGTGGAGCAAGGTGATGAGGGAAGTCCTCAAGCCTCAAGCCTCAAGTCTCAAGCCTCAAGTCTCAAGCCTCAAGGCTAACGGCGCCGCCGAGGTTGAACACGTCCATGCGCCGTGCGGCCGCGAGCTGTGCGCGGGCCTTGGTCAGCCAGCCGTCTGCCCACATCTCAGAGGGTTGCCGTTGCGGCGTCTGCGTTATGCTTGCCGGCTCTTCCGCGACCGCCACCGGCGGCACTACCTTGCGCGTTTCGCCTGCCATGGACGCCAAGACCCACGCTGCTCCCCAGCGGACTCGCCGGTCCGCGTGGTTCTTCATGGCATCAATGAGGCAAGGCATGGCGTCATTGCCGAATGTGGCAAAAATGATGGCGGCGCTTTCCTGCGTGTAATCCTTGGTATCGCCAAGAAGCGAGACGAGAAAGGGAATCACCCGCGGCCCTATATTTACCAACCGCCGCACGGCGAACTGTCGCAGGCCGTCCCGCGAATCGTGCATGGCGCTAACAAGTCCAGCAATTTCTTCTCGAGTGTCCATGTCCATTTCCCTTTTGACTGACGCAAATAGCACCAGTCCCTTCATTCAATAAACCATATTAGCAAGCGCATTGCCATTGTGTGCATAATTCATAAATAGTTCTCCAATAGGATGTTATGACAACATGCTTAACAGAACCACGAACCTACACTTGCCGTTACCACCGCTACACACCATGTCCTGCGTCGAACTGGCCTTATGCCTCAGGCTGGACGACTGACGAACAATGACTGGCAAATGACGAAAAACGGCTGGCAACTGTCGGGCGACGGCTAGTCGAAAGCTCCTGAGATCTTGTGTGCACCTGTCTTCAGCCCGCCCCCAATCGTGCCACCGACTGTGTGGACCCAGAACCGGGTAATGCAATTTCCACCGCGCTGCTCGGCTTTTTTCTCTTCCTTCTTCTCTTCCTTGGTCTTCTGCTCCTTGTCGGACTTCTCGGCAGTTTTCACTTCGGGCCTATTGCCGTCGTCGGCGCAAGCGCCCCAAGGCAGAAGCCCCAATGCCAAGACCAGAACCAATGCGCGCAACCTGAACATTTGTATCCTCCTCGATCCAGTCTTGGATGCCGTTCCCCAAAGTTCCCACATAGTAGGACGGCTAGGGGCAGCCTTCCTTCAGTCCCCCGGGGGATTGGTTCCCCCCTTAATAGTGTTTCGGCCAATGTCGTGTCCGGGATTACTGTTTTCCTGGAATATACATCACGGCGCCGCAGGGGACACGCGCTTGATACGCATGTTGTCCACGTAGAAGACACTGTCCACCGTCGCGGTACTCGAAAAGCCAAGCCAGTGAAGCTCCTGAAACTCCTTGCCGGACATAGGGAGGTCCGCGAAAACCCGCGGCTCGGCGCCGGTCGCGGCCACTGTGAGCTTGAACGTCCGCGGTACACCCTTGCCGAGCGCCGCCTCGATGTCTACGTGAATCCATTTCCCCGCCGGAACGGTGGCGAGCACCTTGCCCGCAGCGGACACCCGGCCCGTGCCATCGCACGTAACGCTCGGTCCGATGTTCTGCGGATAGCTGCCCTCGTCGCGCCACTCCGTGAACATGAGCGAGCCAGCTTCCATTCGCAGATCGAAGCTCTGCCGCACGCTGCCCGCGGTGATGTGCGGCTGATAATACATGTGCGGCTCCCACGCCGGCGTCAGGTCTTTGGAGTCCGTGAACTTGAGGCTGTGAACGCCGCCGGCAGCTTGTTCGTCCGTCACCCGGATTGACGCGCCTTTCTCTTCTCCGCTCACGGTCGCACCCTCTGGACGCGCTCCCACCGCCGTCTTCTCGAAATCGTCGTCAACCTCAGTTGGTTGGGGCGGCGGCGGCGGCGGCGGCATGACGGTTGCCGGGTGCCGCACAGCGCGCGCTTCAGCAACCCAGGCCGCGTCGCCATACAGTCCGACGGACGATAGGTCAATCGGTTTGAAGCCCAGCGCGAGCGCGGGCGAGGCGGGCCTGAGCCGGAAATCGCACGCGCTGGCGTTCTCGAAGAGCGGATCGGCGGCCAGCGACTTGGCGTCGAGGCCCAACTCCTGCCAGGCGGAAAACGCACGTTTGAAGAACTTGAGCTGTTCCGCGCCTCCCGTGTGCCAGTACACATTTTCATCCCAGACGCCCAGCGGTTCTTTCGCGGCGCGGCGCTGCTGCAGCGAGGACTCCGCCCACGGCACGAAGAACGTGCCCTGCGTGTAATACACGATGTTGTGGCGGAAGGTGTTGGGACGCTTCTCCCAGAAAGGCCAGAGTTGGTGATCGGCGGACAAGGCAAACACGTTGTTCTGGATGACGTGCTCGTGGCCGCCATTGTTGTACATCAACCCGCCGCTGAGTGTGTGGTAGACGACATTGTTCTCGACGAGGTAGCCGCCGGTGGTCGCGTCGAGATAGATTCCCCAGCCGAGCGGCGGGTTGTGGTACGGCCAGACATCGTGGAAGAGATTGTTGCGGATGACGCTGCCAGGCGAGACACCCAGCGTGTAGATCGCGCCGGCATCGCTGAGCAATCCTTTCACGAGGTGATGTACGTGGTTCAGTTCGATGAGGTTGTGGTGGCAGCGGTTCGGCGCGTCATCCCAATTCCAGCCTATAGACAGGCCTGAGTAGAAGAAGTCGTGAATTTCGTTGTGCGAGATCACGTTGTAACTGCTCTGGGCCACCCAGACGCCGATGCCCGCGGGGTAGACGTGCCCGCCGTCAAAAATGTGGTTGTTGTCCACGAGGTTGTGGCTCGATTCGGTCTCGTCGCTCGGCGGCATCGCCGCCTCGCCGATGCGCACCCCGCCGACGCCAAGGTCGCACAGCCGATTGTGAACGATCCGGTTGTGCTTGCAGCCGCGGCGCAACCAGAGCGCATAGTCGCCGGCGTGTGAGATCTCGCAGTTCTCGACCACACAGCCGCGCGCACCGTCGGCCATGAACGCGGCCGGCGCCGTGACGACTGCCTGCGCGTCGCTGTGGCCCTGCGGCTCCAGAACCCAGTCTTCGTGTGAGAACGTCAGCCCGCGCAGCGCGACATGCTGCACCCACCGGCCCTGGTCCGGATCGCCGCGCAATTCCACCAGGCGGGTGAGCGCCGGAGCGACGGCCTCGGCCTGCGCCATGTCTTCGCCGGGCAGCGGGTAGTAATAGAGCGTTCCGGCAGCGCGATCGAGATACCACTCGCCGGGCGCGTCGAGCGCTTCGCGCACGTTCTCCACGAAGTAGCGTTGCTTAGGGCCCCAGTTCTCGAACGGCCACGCCGCCGGGCCGGTGAAAGTAACGAGGTGTTCGGCCTCGGCGATATCTTTGATGCGGAGCCGCGAAGTCTCCCACGAATGGAAGACGACAATGTTCGCCTCAGCCACGTCCGGCGATTTCCGGATGTCGTTCGCCGCGAACACAAAGGCATTGCGCGCGGACTCGGGCGTCTGGCCGGCTATGGCCTGCCCTGCGTGCACAGCCTTGCCGGCCGGCGCCTGGGCTGCGATGTAGAAGAAGCCGTTGTTGGGGGAACGGGCGCGCGTACGGCGCTGGCCGGCGACGAAAAGCTGCTGGAAGTACCACTTGCCCGCCGCGACTTCCGGAATCTGGGCGCTCCAGAGGTTCCCTGGCCCGGCTTTCCAGCCGCCCACCACGCGCCCGCCACTGAAGATTGGCTTTTCGTTCTGGTACGCGGCGTAGGCGACCGGCGCCTGCTCCGTGCCGGAATCCTGCGGCTCCAGCACAAAGGGCATGGCCAAGCGGTAGACGCCGCCGCGTACGTAGACGGTGCACGCCCCGCCGGCGCGAAGCCGGCGGAGAGCATCGCGTGCGCCGGCAAGCGTCGCCAGCGGACCGTCGCTCTTGTCTGCGTTGGCTTCGGCGGTCCGGCCGGACCACTGGTCGGAGCCTTGGGGCGAGACGTAGAGGAGCGTTTCGCCGGCCGCAGCAGTGCCGGCCACCAGCGCGATTGCCAGGAGTGTGGCCGGGGCACAACCATGAGCTGCCATGCGATGGCTTTCTCCACTAACGCCGGTGAACCGTGGGCTTGGGGTGCGCGCGGTGGGGAGGCAAGGCCTCAAACCCCAAGCCTATTTCGGCAACATCTCCAGCCTATCCACAACGGCCGCAGGGAATTCCGTGGGCAGCTTCACGCGCCCGCCGCCGCAGGCCGAGGCGTAACAGGCGAACATCACGTCGGAAACCTGCGCCGCAACCTGGATGCGCGTGGGGAATTCGTTCCAGGCGCCGGTGTGAATTGCGTCGCGGAGATTGGCGTACAGCGCGCGTTGCGCTGCGGGGTTGTCCTTCTCCCAGCTCGTCGGGCCCGATTCGGATTTGCCGTCGAGCCAGTATGTCCAGCCCTGGCCCAGCGTGACGTAGATGCGGCCCTTGGCGCACTGGATGTCCACGGTCTTGTGGAACCAGAAGCACTTCTCGCCGGGCGTCCGCCGCGCCGAAGGCCCCTGGTTGAGGTGGATGCGCGCGTCGCCCACCCCGATGGTGGCTGAAGTATCCGCCGGGACGGGAGTGGTCCCGTAGCGCTCCAGGCCAAAGCAGTTCGCCAGGACCCAGTCGGGATCGGGCAGGCCGGAAAGCCTCGTGGCCTTGAGCGCCAGGTCCAACACGTGCGGGCCTTGCTCCAGGATATTCGACGCACTGCCGCAGTAGATGCGCAGGATTTCGCCAAAAGCGCGCTCCCGCAGCATCTCCCAGAAGCGCTGCCAGTGCGGCATCCACTGGCACTGGGTATTGACGGCGATGAGCCGGTTGCGGCCCAGTTCCAGCAACTGCCGCGCGGTTTGCGGCTCCAGTGCGATGGGCTTCTCGATCAGCACGTGCGGCGCGCCGGCCTGGATGGCAGGCTCCACGATGCGGCTGCGGATGGTCGGCGGCGTGCAGATGTCTACAAGCTCCGGCTTCTCCAGTTGGATCGCCTCTTCCATTTTGGTGTACAGCTTGGGGACTTTGAAGCGGGCGCCCGTGTCCTTGAGTTTCTTCTCGTCCAGGTCGCACAGGGCCAGCAGCTCGACCGCGCCGCATTCCAGCAAGGCCGCAATGTGTTCCTGCGCGCGCCCCCCGCAGCCGACCATCACGACACGTAGTTTCTGTCCAGTACTCATGGATGTCTCCTTCTTTCGATGATCAGAAGACTTTAACCCTTTCTCCCTGAACGGCAACCAGTAAACTGCTATAGGACAAATTAGGACGAATAGGACTAATGGGACCGCTCCCTGACGGTCGCGGCTCAGACTGAACGGCTGCTAATTGGCAATTTTCAATAGGTACATGATCCCGCTTCCCCTTTCCAACCATGTCCTGTAGATCTGCCGCCTCTTGTAGACGCGGCGCACCGCATCTGGCCGGCCTGCCGGATCGTTCGCCACCACGTCGCCATCCTGAGTGAAGCCGGCCACCACGATCAGGTGCCCATCCGACTGCGGGAGCGGCGCGCCATCGAGTTCGCCTGCCCGCCATTTGTGGCTGATGATGGCCGGCCTGCCCGCTGCGATCTCCGCCTCCAGGCATCCCCAACTCGTGCCCCGCCGCACCAACGTCTCCAGACCCGAGACGCGGTGCGCGTATGCCGTATTGAACGGCCAATTGCCGTAAATCCTGGCCGCGTGGTCGTACACTCCGTCAGCCACCTCGCGCGTGCTCTTCTGGAAGCCATGAAACTCAAGCACCATCGCAACCGAAGTGGGGCTGCAAATCGCGGCGGCGTCTTGCTCTTCTGCAAACTGGGAGCGCTCCGGCACGGGCAGCACTTTGCCCCATGCCGGCCGGCCTTCCCCGGCGGCTTGTGCCGTGAGAACGGGGCCACAGTCCGCAGGCAGCGCGTTGCTTTCTCCCTCCTTCCAGTGCGTCACGGCAATGAGCGTGACCGTTGTTCCAGGCGCGGCATCCACGTGGACACAGAATGCACGCGCCGGCGTTGGCAGGACCAGCGTGTCCACAGCCACGGCCGCGCTCTTCTCGCTCCGCGGCTTGTCTCCCCAGCGGCCCATGCAATGGCGCTCACCATTTACACCCAGCTCAAAGCCCGCCGCCCCGTCGCAGTTCCACGAAAGCACGGCGCGGTCGAAAGGCGCCACTGCGCATTCCGGCGAGTCGAACTTCCCCGTTGCGCGCCCCCGCCAAAGGACGAGTCCTGTGTCCTGAGTGCTGAGTCTCAATGGTCTGCTGGCCCGATTGCCACGACTCTCCCATCCGCCAGCGCCACAAAAATGCGGCGCTGGCAGTCCATCGCCAATCCCCACGGCACGGCTTCCGCGGGCAGAGCGTGAGTCCACCGTACGCTGCCGTCCTGGATGTTAAGCGCCGCAAGGCTGGGCGGCGCTTCTTGTTCCTGCTCCTTGCCCTGGATGCGCCCCAGCAGCAACAGTGTGGGTCCGGCCATCGCGTAACCCTGGTAAGACGAAAGAGTCAGCGACCAGAGGGGCGGGGGACCTTTGGGTTTGTTGGGGCCTTGGGGAGGAGGGGGAGTGCCAGGCGGGTAAAGACCCACTGTTGTCGTCACGCGCGGGCCGGGCGGGAGAGCGACCCGCAGCACGCCCGCTGGCGTGTTCCAGTCGCCGCCGCCGACGGGTTCCCAGGCACGGCGCGGGAAGAGCAAGACGCGCTGGGAAGTATGCGGCCCTATCGGTTGCAATGGACACTCGCCGGACGCGAGAGTGTACTTCGCGGTGGTGTAGACGTTGCCTCCGTGGAAGGCGAGCATATCGCCGTCCAGCCGCAGGCTCCCGCAGACGCTTACGCCGTTCTTGACTTCAGGGTTTACGGCGCCGGACGTGCTGTTATGCCACTTGGGTTGGCCTGTCACGGCATCGAGCGCCCAGACGTGCGTGCCGTCGTAGTGCGCGATGCCGGCGGCGGCGTAAACCGTGCCGTCCTGCACCAGCACGCCGCCGGCCACGGGCCACGTTGAGGCCACTTCGCCGTACACCGGGATTTTCCGTTCTGCCGGTCCCGCGCGGAAACGCCACAATTGGCGTCCCGTGGCCGCTTCGAAAGCGTAGACTCTGCCGTCGTTGGAGCCGGCGTAGACACGGCCGCCTTCCAACGCCGGAGGGAAGTAAATGGCGCCGCCGGTAAAGGCTTTCCAGAGCGGTTTCCCATCGCCGGCGTTCAGAGCGCGCACCACGCCATCAGTGCCGGCGACCAGGACCATGCCGCTCGCGGCCACCGGCGCGGTGGGAATCAGCGTTGAGGCGGGCTTGAATTCCCAGGCCGGTTTAACCTTCTCCGGAGCGCCGGCCTTGGCCGTGCGCGAGCGGCTGTTATCGCTTTGGTAAACGGGCCAGTCCGTGGGGTCAATCCGCAACTCCTTGACCGCGCGCGGATCGCCTGGGCCGGTCTCCAGGCGGCTGGTTTCGTCCGGCTGCACCTGCGCGTCTTCTCCCGCCGGTCCAAGACAGATTGCGCCGAAGAGCGACAGCGAACAGCCGCAGATCCAAGGCCCCCAGTGCAGCAGGCCGTCGGAGATGATCACGCCGTCATTGCAGGCGGGCCGCATGGGCGCAATGTGCTCCAGGCCATTGCTGGCCATGTCCCAGCGGAAGGTGCCTTCCGTCCCCCGGAAAAAGACGCTGTCCACGCTGCCGGTGGCCCGCGTGCAAGCCCGCCGGAAGGAAAACTCGCCGGTGTTCTGGCCTGCGGCGTAGTCGAGCTTGAAGGACTTGGTGCCTTGCATGCCGGCGGCGTAGATAGCGTCGTCGCGCAAGACCAGTTGAAAATTCCCGTCCGGCCTTTGCCAAGCTACCTTGCCGTCGCCGGTGTTGACTGCAACCAGGGTCTTGCGCTGCGGGCCGGCGAAGAAGAGCAGCTTGCCATTCGTTTTGAGGTAGACGGTGGTCGCGAAACCCAGCCTGTAGTCCTGAGCGCGGCCATTCGGGCCGATGGCGCTGAGCAGTTCCGGAGCCTCGGTGCGCCACAGGATTTTGCCGGTTTTGGCGTCCAGGCAACCGAGCGCTTTATCGGGACAGTAGAACCAAATCTTCCCGTTCTTCATGCACACGCCGCGGCAGTCAATGAACTCCTCGTCGCGGTAACTCCACAGCACCTTCTTGGTCTTGGGCTCGAAAGCCAGGAACGTCCTGCCGAAGCCCCAGGCACTCCGCGGGTCTTTGTAATCGTACCCCGGCCACATCGCCCACGGCCAGCCGCCGTAGCGCGTATCCGTGCCGCGCTGCACGGGAGCCTCGACCTCCTTGTTGCCGGCCAGCGCGTAGAGCACGCCGTCCTCCAGGGCCATCCATTTCCAAACCGGGCCGTCGGAAAGCTCCGGCGCGACCACGATCGCATCTTTGACCTGCCCAGTGGCGGCATCGAGGAGTTTGCAGGATTCATCATCCGCCAGGTACAGCACCTCGGGCGAGGCGAGCAGCGTGTTGCGATGAATCATGAACCCCGGCCGCAGTTCCCGTTGCCACAGAGTCGCGCCGTTGTAGGCGTTCATCGCGTACAGAGTGTTGATGACCGCATTCTGGTACTTCTTGAAGGAAATGTGTCCGAAGGCTTTGAACATTCTTCCGCCGCAGGCGACCGTCACCTCGGGCATGCAGCCAAACAACGGCTCGGCGAGGAACTGCGTCCGGTACGGTGCGCGCGCCAACTGGTCGCTGGAGAGCGGATTGTTGTCCGGGCCGTGGTAGGGATGGCTCCAGGGATCCGTGCCCGCCGGCGCGGGCTTCACCAATTCCTTTGCGCCCACGAAGGCCTTGCCGCCCGGACGTAAAACGCGCAGCAGCTCCGCTTCTGCCGGACCGTTTGCGCCGCCGGCCCAGATCGCGTCGGCCAGATTGGCCGCCAGTTGCACGCGGCCCGGCAGTCCGTGATCCACGAAAACCTGCTGGCC